>JAUYMI010000013.1 GCA_030698665.1 bacterium | reverse complement strand
GCCGCTTCCACGGCCTCCTGCCAGGAAGCTCCTCTCTTCTGCTTGTAATTGACCATGCAGAGCCAGCTTGAGAAGCCGTACCCGTCAGCCACATTCAGCAGATTGGTCCGGAGGAGCGGGTCATCCCATCCGCTCAAGGGCTCTGTGCGGTAGAAGGCCTGGCAAAGGCCGTTCTGCAAGACCCCATCGGCGAACGGGAGAACAAGGATGATGTATGGAAGAGCCAGCGAGCGATATTCGTACTCCGCATTCTCTCCCATGTGCTCTACGGCCTTGAGGCCTTCGGGCCCGGCGTCCTTGATCCATCGAAGCTGGCGAACCTGCGGCGGCATCTCCACCACGAGCACGGCCTGCTTGCCATCCCATTCGTAGAAGCGCACGCTTTGTGGAATCGGGAAGAAGCTGTCCGGTGGCCTCACCAGCTTTGCGAGCTCCTTGAGCAGGACTTCTTCTCGAACGCTTCCCTTCACTCTCGTGCCTACCCGCAGGGAGGCAATCCCGTTTCTAATCGTCACCAAAAAATCGGCGTCCACGGTGGACCTCCCTTCTATCATGATAGGTGCTGTCACATCTGGATTAGCCACGTTATCAGAAAGGAAAAGGGATGTAAAGAAAAAGGACGGCTATGCCGCCCGTCCCCTGCCGCCTTGCCCGCGGCACTTGGTAGACAAACTGGGAGTTGTATGCGTCCCTACCGAGAGGACCGCGTTGCACCGAGGGTTCCGACACATGCCAACGTGCGCGTCTCCGTTCCTGCTCCAGTCAATGGGGCATCCTCGGGCCTTTGCGGTCTTTGCGACATCCTTCTGACGTCCTGTGGCAACATGCGCCTTCTTCTTGCTCGCGGGATTTCCTCGCCGGGACATACACACCCTTCCGCTAGAGTCCTTCGCTAACGGGTACTATAAGTGGAAATACCAAAAGGGTCAAGAAAACCGCCCCCTTTCGGGGGCGGGGTCTGGCTTCTACATCTTAATCTCAATGTCCACGCCGGCGGGCAAATTGAGAGAACTGAGAGAATCCACGATCTTGGGGTTCGGATTCATGATGTCTATAATCCTCTTGTGTGCCCGCATCTCAAACTGCTCTCTCGCGTCCTTGTGGACGAACGAAGAACGGTTCACCGTATACTTGCGGATATCGGTAGGCAGAGGAACGGGACCTACGGCCTTCACCCCCTGCCGTGCCAAGACCTCCATAATCTGGCGCGCTGAAGCGTCAATCACCTTGTGATCATAGGCACGGATCTTAATCCTGATCTTCTGCTCTAGCTTCTCTTCTTGTTTCTTTGCGGCTGGCATGAGCTTTGAAAAGAAAGTGAGAGGAGAATTCCTCTCAGCTTCCTTCTCCGCTATTTGATGATCTTCGTCACGACTCCGGCTCCCACGGTCTTTCCTCCCTCGCGAATGGCGAATCTCTGCTGCTCTTCCATTGCGATGGGAACAGAGAGCTTTACCGTCACGTTGACCGTGTCTCCGGGCATAACCATCTCCGTGCCCTCAGGAAGGGTCGCGTCTCCCGTCACGTCCGTGGTCCTAAAGTAGAACTGGGGCTTGTACCCGGTGAAGAATGGGGTGTGGCGTCCGCCCTCTTCCTTGGCGAGCACGTACACCTCCGTCTCAAACTCTGTGTGAGGAGTGATGGAACCCGGCTTTGCCAATACCTGCCCTCTCTCAACGTCTTCTTTCTTGAGACCTCTCACGAGCACTCCAACGTTGTCTCCCGCTCTTCCCTCGTCCAATGACTTGTTGAACATCTCAACTGAGACGGCAATCGCTTTTTGGGTGTCGCGGAGCCCAACAATCTCAATTTCGTCGTTCGGGTGGACTACGCCCCTCTCAATGCGCCCCGTGAGCACGGTACCCCGTCCTTCAATGGAGAACACGTCCTCCACTCCCATGAGGAAGGGCTTGTCTATGTCGCGCTTGGGCTCTGGAATGTACTCATCCACCTTGTCCATGAGCTCTAAGATGGACTTAACCGCTTCATCATCAACTGACTTTGCCTCTAAGCCCTTGAGAGCTGATCCGCGGATCACCGGCGTCTCGTCTCCCGGGAAGTTGTACTTCTTGAGGAGCTCTCTCACCTCAGACTCCACAAGGTCAATAATCTCAGGGTCATCCACCTGATCCGTCTTATTCAAGAAGACCACGATGTATGGCAAGCCCACCTGACGGGCAAGCAAGATGTGCTCTCTCGTCTGGGGCATGGGTCCGTCGGGAGCCGATACCACAAGAATGGCGCCGTCCATCTGGGCCGCTCCCGTAATCATGTTCTTAATGTAGTCAGCGTGGCCAGGAGCGTCAATGTGCGCGTAGTGGCGGTTTTTCGTCTCGTACTCTGAGTGGTGAAGCGCGATGGTGATTCCCCGCTGCTTCTCTTCGGGAGCTGAGTCAATCTGATCCACCGACTCCTCTTTTACCTTGTTGCCGGCCAAAGCCAAACAGTGAAGGATGGCGGCCGTCAGCGTTGTCTTGCCATGGTCAACGTGGCCGATGGTGCCGATGTTGAGATGGGGTTTTGTTCGTTCAAACTTTTCTGCCATATGCGTATACTTAATGTGGTTATTTATCTTAGGCTATCTCATCTTCCTCACTTCACAGAGGCAGTATATCTGAATACCCCTGGAAAAGTCAATACTCCCACTATACGGGAAGATCGTCAATTGTCAATTCTTCCCCGTCGTCCTCCTCGCCGTTCCCGTTTTCTTCTGAAATCTGCGGGAAGGCATCTCCGCTGTCCTCCTGGACCTCAGCTGCCTTCACGTACTCCTCAAAAGGAACTACGACATAGGAAGGCTTTCCGTTCTCCACAATCACGACCTTTCCCGTCTTCCCAAGAATCTTTGTAATATCTTCTAAATTCATATTATCTTCGTTTACCTTCAATGATCTCGTTTGCGACATTCTGGGGCACCTCCTCGTAGTTGTCAAATTCCATTGTAAAGGTTCCCCGCCCCTCGGTCATGGAACGAAGGGAGGTTGCATACCCGAACATCTCAGAGAGAGGAACCTTAACGTGAATCGCCTTCATCTGCCCCCTATCCTCGGTCTCCTCAATCCGGGCCCGCTTTGAAGACAGGTCTCCTATCGTGTCTCCCAAAAACTCCTCTGCAACCATTACCTCAAGTTTCATGATGGGTTCTAGGATAATAGAGTTTGCCTTCCGAGCTCCCGCCTGAAACGCCATGGAAGCGGCAATTTTAAACGCGACCTCAGAAGAATCCACGTCGTGATACGAACCGTCGTACAGCGCGGCCTCAAGGTCAACTACCGGATAACCTGCGACCACGCCCTTGGCCATCGCTTCTTTGATCCCCTTCTCCACGGCGGGAATGTACTCTCTGGGAATGGTCCCTCCCCTGATTTCGTCAAGAAAGGTGAATCCTTCCCCTCGCTCCTTGGGCTTCAGTCTCAGCCAAACATGCCCGTACTGGCCCCGACCTCCCGACTGCTTGACGTACTTGCCTTCGGCCTCCGCCTCCTTCTTGATGGTCTCCTTGTACGCCACCTGCGGACGCCCGATGTTCGCCTCCACGGAGAACTCGCGCCTCATACGGTCAACCAAAATTTCAAGATGGAGCTCTCCCATGCCCGAGATCACGGTCTCCCCGGTTTCCTGATCTGACTGGACTCGGAATGTCGGATCCTCGTCAGACAGCTTGTGAAGAGCGCTGCCCATCTTCTCTTGGTCTGCCTTGGTCTTGGGCTCAATGCGAATGGAGATAACTGGCTCGGGAAAGGAGATCCGTTCCAGTACGACGGGAAACGCGGGATCGCACAAGGTGTGTCCCGTTCCCGTGTTCTTCAGACCGACGGTGGCCGCAATGTCACCTGCGTACAGCTCTTCTACCTCTTCCCGATCGGCCGCATGCATTCTCAGGATTCTACTGATGCGCTCTGACTCTCCTGTTGTCGTATTCAGCACGTACGACCCCTTCTTCAGCGTGCCAGAATACACCCGAAAGTACGTGAGGGTTCCCACGTACGGGTCAGAGGCCACTTTGAAGGCGAGAGCGGAGAATGGTTCCTCGTCAGATGGTTTACGCTCCACTTTTGCTTCTGTCTTTGGATCCACGCCCTCAATCGCTCGTGCGTCCACCGGGGAAGGCAGGAAGTCCGCGACCGCGTCCAAGAGAAACTGAACCCCCTTGTTCTTGAGCGCCGTACCGCACAAGACCGGAATCAACTTGTACTCTAAGGTGGCTCGGCGCAGAACTTTCTTGAAGTCCTCAAGCGAGATCTCCTCTCCTCCGAGGTACTGCCCCATGAGGACCTCATCCTCGGCCACAACTTTCTCTATCATCTTTCTCCGCATCTCCTTTGCCCTCTCTTGAAACTCCGCTGGGATGTCGTGTTCCGTAATCTCAGCTCCGAACTCGCCCTCAAAGCGGTACGCCTTCTGGCGAACCAGATCAATGACGCCCTGCATTTCCTGTTCTTCTCCCCAGGGAATCTGAACTGCGACCGCGTTCTGGGTCAGCTTCTTTTCAATGGAGTCCAGGCTTCTATCAAAAGAAGCTCCCGTCCGATCCAGCTTGTTGATGAAACAGATACGGGGAACCTGAAACTTATCTGCTTGGTGCCACACGGTTTCTGACTGCGGCTCAACTCCGGCCACGCCGTCAAACACGACGACGGCTCCATCCAAAATACGGAGGGAGCGCTGGACCTCGGCGGTAAAGTCAATGTGGCCAGGGGTATCAATGATGTTAATGCGGTACTCGTTCTCCTCTGCCTTCTCTTTGTAGGTCGGCATCCAAAAGCAGGTCGTTGCGGCCGAGGTAATGGTGATGCCGCGCTCGCGTTCCTGCTCCATCCAATCCATTATGGCGGCTCCCTCATGCACCTCCCCGATCTTGTGGGAGATGCCCGTGTAAAACAAGATGCGCTCGGTGACCGTGGTCTTACCAGCGTCAATGTGAGCTATGATGCCAATGTCGCGCACTCTCTCAATGGGATACTTGCGTGGCATATACTATCTGGCAAAGTGGGCGAAGGCGCGATTGGCTTCCGCCATACGGTGCACGTCTTCGCGCTTTTTCATCGCTGCTCCCTCCTTATTGAAGGCGGCCAAAATCTCTTCCGCCAGTTTCTCCGCCATGGGTTTGCCCTTCTTGGAACGGGCGGCCAAGAGAATCCACCTCACGGCCAAAGCAAACTTCCGGGAACTCCGAACCTCCACTGGTACCTGGTACGTTGCTCCCCCGACTCTGCGGGATCGTACCTCAAGAACGGGAGATACATTCTCAATCGCCTGCCGGAAGACCTCCACCGGGTCTTTCGTGGTCTTTTCTTTCATAATATCAAAGGCTTTGTACACGACCCGTTGGGCTGTGGACTTCTTTCCACCATACATGACGTAATTGATAAACTTGGCTATGATAACGTCCCCGTACTTCGGATCGGCTGCAATCACCCGCTTTGCAATCTGTGTTCTCGCCATACTACGCCTTCTTTTCTCTCTTGGTCCCGTACTTTGACCGCTCCTGCTTTCTTCCCTGAACTCCTGACGCGTCAAGCCGTCCCCGCACCACGTGATAGCGGACTCCCGGAAGGTCAGCGACTCTCCCTCCCCTGATCACCACAACCGAGTGCTCTTGGAGGTTGTGCCCGATGCCCGGGATGTAGGCGGTTACCTCCATACCGTTGCTGAGGCGCACACGCGCCACCTTTCTCAGAGCAGAGTTCGGTTTCTTTGGAGTCACGGTAAATACTCTCAGGCAGACCCCGCGCTTGAAGGGAGAAGGATACCTGGAGGGCTGGTTCTTTTGCGTGTTGAAGCCAAAGGTCAGAGCCGGCGACTTTGTGCGCTTCTTTGTCTTCTTCCTTCCCTTCTTTTGCAGCTGATGGATTGTGGGCATAACAAAGCAAAGTGTAGCAGATGCGGTCTCTCAGGTCAAGAAATCACGGGGTTCCAACGAGCAAAGAGAAGAGAAGGTTGACCGCGGAACTGAGCCACGGCAGGAGAAAGAAAAGAAAGAGCAACAGGATAAGCAAGCCATACTGCGCCATGACCGGCTGAATTGCTGCGGCCACGGATCTGGGGGCAAGAGCAAGGAACAGGTGGGAGCCGTCCAGAGGAGGAATAGGAAGAAGGTTGAAAACAGCCAAGAGCAGGTTCAGGTACGCAACGGAAGACAGGGCGAGGAAAAGCTGAGGAGTGAGGATGCCCGGAGGCGCAAAGCGCAAGAGCATGCCAAAGACAAAGGCAACCGCCAGGTTGGAGGCAGGTCCCGCCAAACTTACCAAAGCCGGACCCCATCTCTGGTTGCGCAGGTTGAAGGTATTCACGGGAACCGGTTTTGCCCACCCGATGATAAAACCCCCTCCTCCGGAAAGCTGGGAAAACAAAACCAGGAGCCCGGGAACCAAAATGGAGCCGATGGGGTCTAAGTGAGGAATCGGGTTGAGGGTGAGGCGACCTGAAAGCCGAGCTGTGGGGTCTCCCAGATGATTGGCCACAACTCCGTGCGACACCTCATGGATCACAACGGAAAATATGAGGATGATGATCAAAAACAGAATCTCCATACGCCCACTATATCACGGGACTTGAAAATCTCAATTCATTCTGGTATAGTTTCTGACATGGCACAGGCCTGCGCTGTATGCGACAAACAAAAGAACCGTGCCTGGAGACGAATCAAGCTCCGGGGAAAGTTCAATCCGACCATAAAGAGAACTCAGAAGCCAAATCTGCAGTGGTTTTCTATTACCGAGCTTGCCGCCAAGAAAACCGGGCTCGTCCCGGGTGAGCGCGTCAAGGCCTGCACCAAATGCATGAAGGCCCTTGGGAAGTAGAGAAGCGTCAGAATAAAAAACTCCCCCGAAGCCGTTGGCGCGGGGGTTTTGCTATACGCTGAGGCGCAGGACGAGGGGTAGATGGTCTGAGGCAACGACTTCCGGCACCTCAAACTCCACCACCTGAATCCCCGAAACGAAGATGTTGTCGGCGTGGGAGCCGTTCTGGGCTGCTCTCTCGTAGAGAGGGCTTTTTGTGCTCACAATGCCGTTCTCTCGAACAAGGTTCGCCATGCCGGCCTCCTCAAGAAGCCGAGAACTTTTTGACGTAGGGAAGGTATTGAAATCCCCTCCCAGAACCTTCGGGCCGTGGAAGGACTCCACCACCGCCTGTAAGGCACGGAACTGCGAAAGGCGCTTTTGGGTATCTTTTTTCCCTACCCTCTGCCAGGCGCCGTGGAAGTTGAACACCGTCAGTTCCTTGTTGCCCTTCAGCTTCAGCACGGTGTACTGGACGCTACGAGGTAGGCTCTCGATATCCTCCCCCACCATGGAGTCGCGGCTTCCGTATACCATCTTGTCGCCCGACTCCAAGATATCTGCAACCGCGTTTCCCGTTCTCACAAACGTTGCGTTCCCAATATACAGGGGAAAGTCAACGGTGCTCAGACGGGAGTACCAGGCGAACAGCGGCTGGTAGTCTGGCAGGGCAAGCTTGAGCTGACGAAGCAGATCCGTACGCTGACCATAGAAGCGTCCATTTATCCGTTCATCGTTCCAGGTCTTGTCTGTAGGAGTGTCCAGCACCTCCTGAAGACAAAACACGTCAACGTGCCCTGCCACCTGGCAGATGTACGCCATCAGTTCTTCAAACCACTGTCCCCCGCAGACATTCAAGTACAGAAGGGTCAGCGCTTGCGAAGCTCTCTTCGTCACTCCTCGCCTCCTTTGAGCGGGAAACCCGGGTATGCTAAAAACACAATAACGCAAAAAACGGAGCGTGTAAAGCTTCAAAAACGATACTCAGGGCGTAATACCCTCTACTACGCGCTCAAGAAACACTCGATAGTCCTGGGTACTGAGATCTTCTGGATAAATCTCAATAAGTTTGCGGCCCTGCTTTTTGCAAAGAGCTCTTTTCTTTTTGACTAGCACATCGTATTCCCGAACCTCTCCCCAGAGGCCGAAATATTCAATGAAGACATCTCCGATACTAAAATCAGCCGTCATTGTCGTTCCGTCATAAGGAACGTTTCTCCGATGAGGAACCTCGTTTAAGCTCATCCAGTCGTCTATGATTTTCTCTGTAAAAGAATCGCACGGGTGGCCGTCCTGGGCGAGATAGTGTTTTGCAAAGTACACCGGGTTTGGTTCAAAGCCCGCAGCAACGATAGCGTTATTCCAACTCTCAAAACGACTTTGGTAAACCCTCCACATATTAAACTCTCGCTTGAGAGGAATGCGCCCGTGAATTCTATGAAAATCCTGTATCTTCTTTAGAAGATCCTGTTTTGTGTATTTCGGAAGAGCGAGAAAGAGGTTTCTCTTCGCCGACTCGCTCAACTGCTTTCTCCTTGCTGGCGTGTATACCTGCTTGGTCTTCCTCTTTTGAACATCATGTTTTTGCTCTTCCGTCAGGAAAATGCCCCGGGTCCACTCGTGGGCACTTGAAACACTGATGCCGAGCGCCTTTGCAATCTCACGGTGAGTAGATCCTGTCTTTCGCAAGATTCTTGCCCTCTGTTTCGTCAAAAGAGAATGACGTCTTCCATTATTCATCTATTTCATTATACTACAGGTATTCGGGCCATAGTATAATGGTAGTACGCGAAGCTGGGGGCTTTGTAGCGGAGGTTCAATTCCTCCTGGCCCGACTGATACAACAAGAAAACGGCCCTCCTTGGCTGTTTTCTTTTCTCTGCTACAATCATGCAATGGAACCATCCATCGGCGTCTTTGATTCCGGGTTCGGAGGGTTGGACATCCTGCGCGGCATCACAGAAGCCCTCCCCGGCTACAACTACCTCTACCTTGGAGACACGGCCCGGACCCCGTACGGAACAAGATCAAAAGAGCTTGTCTATGACTTCACCCGCCAAGCCATGGACTTTCTCTTTGAACACAACTGCCAGCTCGTCATCATCGCCTGCAACACCGCCTCCTCTGGGGCTCTCAGAAAGATTCAGCAAGAGTACCTCCCGGCTCGCTATCCCGACAGGAATGCCCTCGGCGTTCTCATCCCGGCAGCTGAGGAAGCCGTGGCAAGAACCAAAAACAAAAAGATTGGCGTGATGGCAACTCCCGGAACCGTACTGTCAAACGCCTTTGTCCGGGAAATCAAAAAGCTTGACGCTGACGCTCAGGTCATCCAACAGGCCTGCCCGCTCCTGGTCCCACTCGTTGAATCAGGAGAACACACATCAAAAGCTGCCCAACTTATTCTCTCTTCATACCTTGAGCCACTCCTCAAAGAACACGTCGATACGATTGTCCTTGGGTGCACGCACTACGGCATCCTGGAACCCCAGATACGAAGCATCATTGGACCTGAAATATCCATTGTTTCTGAATCCAGAGCCGTACCCCCAAAACTCAAAAGCTACCTTGAGCGCCATCCGGAGATAGAAAAGAGAATCGGAACGTCAGGCATTCTCTCGTTCTACTCCACGGATTTGACTCCAAGCTTCAATGAGTTGGGAAGCAAGTTCTTTGGAAAACCAATATCAGCTCTCAAGGCCGAACTGCGTTAACAAGAAAACAGCTGACCGCTCAGCTGTTTTCTCATACTTCTATCCCCTGTCCTCAGCCCACCAATCTTGATGAGCTTAGGACAGAGGGCGTTCACGAGATACGAGAGCGAACGCCTTCTGTCAGGGGGACTACGACTAGTGCCTCTCGTCCTTGTCGCAGGCGATGGCCTCTTCAAGGGTCATGACGACCCCGTTCCTGGTCACCAGCTGCCGGTCCTGGAAGACCAAGGGCTTGCCGTTGCTCAACCGCGCCTGTGTCGTCATCTGTGTGTCCTCCTGACACTTTCCCTGAAATCATTTCAGGGTCTAATCTATTGAGGTGCTGGAATAGCTTACACCTATAACATAGCATAGATATCTGTTTTTGTCAAGCCCCCTTTCAAACTAAATCTCGTTTAGGCAGCGCAAACTCTCCCCTCTTTACAAAATACGTCTTTGTGGTATGGTCACTCCGGCACATCAACAGGCGCGTAGTGATTGGATGCAACGTGACGGTACAGCTCGATAGCGTCAGAACGATTGGCTTCAAGGCGGCAGGCTCCCTCGGGAGCTGCGCCCTCAAGATGGCAGAAAGCATGGAGGTCTCGGGGGTCGTCTGCGTGTACGGCATGACGGGCATGCCCTTCATGCACTGGGCCTATGGAGAGGGAGCCAGGCCCATGCACGTGGAGATCGCCAAGGCCAAGGCGCGAACGGTGCTCAACGTCCGGCGCTCAACGAGCAAGCAGAGAGAGCGTATGGAACAAGGCGGGCAGTCGCAAGACCACTTCGCCGGCCAGGTTCTCACTACGCTCGGAGGAGGTGTAGCCGTCTTCGCTGACGAGGAATGCCGCGAGTTCGTGGGCGCCATGGCCTTCTCGGGCGGAACCCAAGAGCAAGACGAGTACGTCTGCGCCCAAGCAATCGCCCACTTGGGCCTCTTCACGGACGTGGAGATCCCACAAACACCTCCCCTAGCCTAAGGCCAGAGGAGTTCCCCCCGCAGAAAACTGGCGGGGGTTTCTTTTTTTGGTATACTGAAATATATCAACCAACATAAAACGTATGGAAGAACAACTCACAAAGTACGAGCAAAAGAAGCTCAGAAAGCAGGAGAAGGAAGAGAGAAGAGCAAAGGCGAAACAGCGAAGCTCTCTCTCCAAATGGCTCGTCTATCTCCTTTTGGGAGCCTTGACCGTGGGGGTCGTAGTTCTCGTTGTACTCAGCCGCCCCAAAACCCCAACTACCCCCGACTACTCCGTTTCAGTCCCCAACGAAGGAGCTGCCCACGTTGACCAGGGCACGCAGGTCAGCTACAACTCAAATCCCCCAACCTCAGGAAATCACTGGCCAACTCCCCTGAAAGAAGGTCTATACGATGAAGAGAAGCCGGACGAAGCAATCATTCATTCCTTAGAACACGGAAGGGTCTGGGTATCATACAACCCAAGAGTTTCACAAGATGTCGTAGAACAACTTAAGAACGTGCTGAAGAACCAGCCGCTCGCCATCCTCACCCCCAGGTCAGCTAATGCCTCAGACATAGCTCTAGCCGCCTGGGACCGGCTGGATACTTTTGACGTGGGGGACGCCCTGGACACCCAACGCATTATTGACTTCGTTTCCAGATACAAAAACACGGGGCCAGAACGTGTCCCCGCCGGGTCTCCCGGAGCAAGCTCGTACTAGTCCTGGTTCAGCACCTCTTTTTTAATCTTGCTCCACCAGGGCTTGCTGTCTTCTGAGAGCTGTTTGAACTGGGCTTCGTAGATATTTTCAAAGAAGGTGTTTCCGGCCTTCACCTCTTCTGCGCACTTGGAGAGCAGAGAAAGACGATCCGCCATCTTCACAACCTGGGCCTCCATACTCTCCCCTTTCCCTTCCTCAGACCACAGGGAGATAAGGTGGGAAGCCACATCCTCTGAAAGTCCCTCAAAGGCGTCCTGAATCAGCTCCAGGTTCACCTTTCGCACGGCCTCCGTTACCTCTTGTGAGTGATGCTTGAAGGGACCTAAGATATCACCTGAAAACATCTCTTCTGCATCATGCACCAGAGCCATGGAAATTGCCTTTGCCGTATCAATCTTCTCTCCTTCCCGCTCCAGCATGCGACAGAGAATCAAGGTGAAGTACGCCGTGTAGAAAGAGTGCTCAGCGACGGACTCTGGAAAGTGCTGGGGGTGAGATGAAAAGCGCATGATGTGCGCCAAGGCCCTGTTGAGAATATGAGAAGGCGTACCAGCCATATAGTATATGCTACAGCACCAAAACAAAAAACGCCATGATCATGGTGTTTTTTGGGCCAGCCCTTTCTCCAAGATTGCTCCGGAATGTGTTCTAAGTGGGTGCTCAAGCAGCTGACCACGGCCAGCCGTCATATCGAGCTCCCGCAATATGGGTTGTTCCTGAATCTAGAAAGAAAGAACTGGACATCTCCAGTATACCGCTCTCAGTATAGCCTGCAACCTACTCAAGAATCCCGTCCAGATTCACGTCGTAGAGAATGGATTCTCCTACAAGGCGGTACTTGAGAATCTCTTCCTCGACGAACCAGATGGGGATCTCCTGCTCAGCTTCTTTTGCATTGCCCGAAGCGTGAATGAGGTTGCGAACAGCCCTTCCGTCCGTATCCGCCACCAGGTACGAATCAAGAGTGAGGTCTCCTCTGATTGTTCCCACATCCGAGGTCAAGGGTTCAGTCCCTCCGGTGATCTTGCGCACGACTCCAACGGCGTGCATGCCTTGCCATACCATGGCAACGGCTGGACCCGAGGTCAGATACTTTCTGAGATTATTTAAGACAATCTCCCCAATCTCCTGAGGACTCCGGGAAGGGACTTTCTGCCCCTTCTGCTTATACGCCTCAATGGCCTTTTCTCCCACCTTCTGCTTCCAGTCGGGATCCGTGAGATAGTGAGCCATCACCTGCTCTGGCGTTGGGACAAACATCTTTAAAGCAATGAGCTTGAGACCGGAACGTTCATAGCGTCTGACGATCTCTCCAATCAAAGAACGCTGGACCCCGTCCGGCTTGATGATAACAAGAGTGCGTTCTTCTTTTGGGTGCATACTACAAAGCTAGTGATATATCTCCTTCCTCATCCGTTCTCAGAACCTGTATACCATATTGCGCAAAGAGAGCAAGGACTGGGGGTGCCGGATGACCGTACGAGTTCCCCTCTCCAACCTCAATGACTGCCAAGAAAGGCAGAACCGTTCTCAGAAAGATCGGGGTACTGGAAAAAGCACTGCCGTGATGGGCAACCTTGAGTATGTCAGCCCTCAGGTCGGGATACGCTAAGGCGATATCCCGCTCCACGGTCCCTGAGATGTCTCCCGTCAGGAGAATAGAGCGCTTGCCACCCGTGAGCAGAGCGACTATTGAGCTGTCGTTGCTCTGTGTCATCACCTCTCCCTCTCTGATCTCAAATGGATGGAGGATCTCTAGAGAAAAACCATCCCACGCAACCCTCTGCCCCGCCTCAGCTATCGCCACCCGCTCCACACCGTTCAGCTCTTCATCCCAGGCGTCCCACTCTGCGGTTTCCCTCACGACCCCGTTCCACAGCACCGAATCCACCTTGTATCGCTTGAGAACGTCTATGAGGCCTGAGATATGATCATAGTCAGGGTGTGTGAGGATAATAAGGTCAAGCGAGCGGTCCCAAAAGGGAAGCTGACGGCTCAGATTCTGTAAAACCTGACTCCCGGGACCCCCGTCAATGAGAATCTGATGACCCGAGGAGGACTCAATAAAGATGCTGTCCCCTTGCCCCACGTCAAAGAACACGATCTTGTCTCGTGACATGACCTCGCCCCACAGCTCAAAGGCCAGGAGCGAGAGGAAAGCCAGCATGCCGTACGCTATCTTCTTCATCGCAACAGAAACGCACCCATTTGGGGTGCGCCTCTACTCAAGTGAGCTTATTTGTTCCCCGTGATCCGAAACATCTTGGTTCCGCACTTCGGGCAGGTTCCGCTCAATGCGTTCCTCTTCGCTCCTCCCTTGCCCTTGAAGGTAACTTCCTTTTCTCCCTCCATCATGCGCTTTGCTTTGCACTTCACGCAGTATGCTTCTGTAGCCATAAAGGATTGTATTTAGATATTGCAAACGACCTTTGGGCTTATCTATAAAACGCCTTCTGTGAGTATACCCTATTATATGAGGAAAGCATAGGAGGGCGTCAAGGGCAAAGGCCGAAAGGCATCATACCAGGAGCCCTCCAGCATACAAGAAGTGGTAGATCCGCTTTCCTTCCTTCGTGATTTCCTCCAATCCCGCCATGTTTTCAATACTCCCCTCAAAGTCGGGAGTGCAGGTATACGCGTACCCGTCATGCTCCCAACGAACACTCCTCCATAATCGTGTAGTTTCCTGGTTCTCTATGAGGGCATTGCGCAAGATTCTGTCTACCTCCCTCTCCGTCATACCCCTGTAGTCACCATAGTAGGATACTGACCATATGGGACGCTCCTTGAGATAGACCGTCTCAAGACCCATGAACACTCCCTTGCCGTTGTTGTACAGATCCCGGTCCAAAAACTCCCCTTCTCGGTACTCCAGCTGGTCCATCCCTGGAAACACACTCTCAACCTTGCCGCCAGCCGCAGCATACATCTTTGTGCGCGCTTTGAGCACAAAGGACAGAAGCGCCTCCCTATCTACGTCCATGTTCATATGATAACCGCTCCTGTCTCAAGAACAAGGCGTTGAGCATAATGACGGAGCTCAGCTCCCATATCATGTTAGCCCTTTTTACCCTTTTTCCTCAGCAGGGAGTCAAGCCCCCATGACCTTCCGGCATTCAATGCGCCAAGCATCAAGAGAAAGAAAATGTAGATGATGTGCTCGTCCACAAGGAAGGAATGCTCTCCGACGTACGGGAACTGAAGGACCGGCAGGTAGTAGAGAAACATGAGAAGGACTGCGAACCATGAAGAAAAGCGGACCAGTACGCCGAGGATAAGCGATATGCCCAGGAGCGTCAGTCCCCACTCGTTGAGAAAATCAACAAATGGCAGTATGCCAGGTGAGGCGAAAAAGGCGTAGACGCCGGGTAGCGTTTTTGCCCCTAACAAGTACCCTTTTGAGGTCCAGGAAGGATTAAATATCTTGTCCAAGCCAGCGTACAAGAACAGCCAGCCGATGGAAATTCGGGAGAGAAAGAGAATAGTGCGGAGATATAAACGATTCATATGATGTTTGTTCGTTAATTTATGTAGCAAGGCGTCCGCCGTCCACAAAGAACGTGGAGCCCGTGATATACGACGCTCGCTCTGAAGCAAGGAAGGCGACCAGGGAGGCAACCTCTTCGGGCCTCCCCATCCTCTGTAAAGGAACACTCTCCGTGAACTCAGAGTTCACGCCAGAAACCATCGGGGTGTCAATGATGCCGGGTCCCACGGCATTCACGAGAATACCCATGGGAGCCCACTCAACAGCCAGAGCCTCTGTCATGCCGATCACCCCTCCCTTGGAAGCCGTATAGTGAGCGGCTCCCACAATGCCAATGCCAACCTGCCCTGAAGCGACCGAGGCGATGTTGATGATTCTCCCCCACTTGTTCTTGGTCATGTGGCGGGCTGCAGCCTGAGCACAAAAAAAGTACCCTCTCAGGTTTACATGGATGGTTTTCTCCCACTCTTCCTCGCTCATAGTTAAAGCATCCTTCTGTTCAAAGATACCTGCGTTGTTCACGAGGATGTCCAAGCTCCCCCACCGAGCTGCTACTTCATCTGTGACCTTCCCAATCTGCTCTCTGTCTGAAACGTCAAGCTGAAACGCGGCTGCTTCACCTCCCTGTTTTCGTATCTCTTCTGCCGCCTTCTCGGTCTCCTCAAGATCAAGGTCCGCTAAAGCGACCTTCACCCCTTCCTCGGCCAAGGCCTGAGCGTGAGCTTTACCCATACCGCGCCGGGCTCCGGTTACCAAGGCCACTTTTCCTGCAATGCCAAGATCCATATGGTTCAGTATATCATTTCAATCAGGCGACCGTAAGGTCATAGGCGTCCTCCATGATTTTCTTTGCGTTCTTGGCATGGATACCGAACCTCCTCTCTAAGGTTTCAGGGTCCAAAAACAGAATGTCCCGCGCAAAGAGCACTCCTCCCCGCGCGAGGGATTCTTTGGCGTAATGGTTGATTGAAGGAAGCACCGTAACAGGATACAGGCGCTTGTCTTCAATCAAGCGCTCCAAGCTCTCTGTCTTAGGGTAGTGCCACCCGGTCATGCGCAGACCCCGGCACGAACCATATTTGATTGCCTTACTCGTGAACTTCGTATTAGTGAGGAGCCAAGCAACATGTCCAATGCCCTTTGGCTCCAAACGACTCTGGAACTCAACAATGTCTTCCAGGCGGGCTCTCAGATACATTGCCACCTCAACATCCGTCTTGGTGCCAGAGGTATTGTGATACTTGAGTTCGCAGATGTAATGGGTGTTCTCCTTGTCGGCCATGATGTCAATCTCATGGGAAACGCACTTCCCCCGCATCATCTGCCCCCGCTTGGTCTTGTATCCGTACTCTCGCAGAACCGCTTCCATAAACTGCTCAAAGAAGAACCCTTGGGGCCCAAACTCCATGATGGCGCGCTTCAAGCTGTACCTGGCCGCCAGAACCGAACTCTCCTTGAGGAGACGAGACGCGGCCGCTTTGTGGATGGCGTCTGTGGACACGCCGGGTCTCAACTCTTTGCGCACCTCCTCAAGAACCCTGCGAACCACGTCCTTGCCTGCTCCCGCCCTTGCCAAAGAAACCTCCAGCTTTCTGGAGCTGTACTCTTCGGTTTCTCCCGTCGCCTTCGTGACCTTCATTGGGTTGGGATACAACTATCGCGCGAGCTCCTGGTCTATGATGGTCTTGAGCTGGTCAAAAGGAAGGGCTCCCCTAACAATCGTGCCGTTCACGAAGCTTCCCGGAGTTCCCGTCACCCCGGCTGTCACTCCTGACTGATAGTCATCTTCCACATGCTGAGCATACTTCCCGCTGCTGAGGCACGTCTCAAAGGCCGAACGGTTCAATCCAAGATCCTCGGCAACCTGAGGAAGAAGCGCGGGGTCAAGATTATTGTTGGAAGGAGTAACCTCAAAGACCCTGTCCACGTATTGCCAAAACCCTTCGTTTCCGCCCTGTTCTCCCGCGCACTCCGCAGCTTCTGCCTCCTTGTCTGCTCTTGAGTGAATCTGATCTAAGGGAAAATGGCGGTATACCCACCTCACCTTGTCTCCGTACTCAGAGAGCACCTGCTGCATGGTGGGATGGAACTGCTTGCAAAACGGGCACTCCAAGTCTGAGTACTCAATGATGGTGACCTCAGCTGACGAGTTGCCTCGTATGTGATCTTGGTCTGTCACTTCAAGGCTAACCTTGGTGCCGGAGGGCAAAAGAGAGCCCGTTCCCGTGTCAGCCACAGCTGGCGCGATTGTTGTGCCCACTCCTCCTGCGAGGAATATGGAAAGGGATATGATAAGCGACCCCACAATAACTGCTATGGGGGTGTAGAACTCCGGATCAACCGGTAAGTTATTCTTTGGCATACGCTTTGAGTTAATGATTACCTCCCTATTGTGATGTTTTTTGAGAATCCCTGCAAGCTTCGGGGTGCGAGGCAAGGTATTCATAGGCCGAGGTAGCGGCCACAGCTCCCAACGCTGCGGCTGTGATGTCCTGCTTGAACCTCCCAAAGTGATTAGTCCCGTCTCCGGCGGCAAACACGCCGGGAAGCGAGGTCTCCATCATGTTGTTGGCCAAGAGATACTTTTTCTCATCCGTCTTGATTCCCAGCTGATCTGCGATTCTTGTGTCAGGATCAAAGCCGATCTCAATGAACACGGCGTCAAGCGGAAGCTCGTTTAATCCCTTGTGAGGACGTGAGAGGAGTAACTTCTCAAGTTTCTTTTCTCCTCTGAGTTCCTGCACCTCGGTCTCAAGGATCACCTCAACCTTGTCTCCGAGCCCCTTCATGCGCTCTTCGTTCACGGGCTCGGCTCTCACCTTCTTGTCACGCACGATCAAATACACCTTGTTTGCATACTCGGCCAAAAAGTTGACTCCCTTGACGGAAGAATCCCCGCCTCCGACCATGGCAACCGTCTTGCCCCCGTACAAGGGCCCGTCGCACGTCCAGCAGTAGTGGACTCCCCTTCCTGTAAGCTCTTCTTCCCTCGCTAGGCCGAGGTGCCGGCGGCGAGATCCGATGGCAAGAATCACGGTTGCGGCTCGGAACTCCCGCCCTTTTGTCAAAACGCGAAAGCACTCCCCTTCTTTCTCAACCTTCTCCACCCACCCATCCTCAAACTCAACCCCCAAGGCAGCCGCCTGTCCTTTCATCGCCTTCATGAATTCATAGCCATCTATCTTTTGAATGCCCGGGTAGTTCTCAATGGAACCAGCGGTAGCTGTCTCCCCACCAAAGGCCCCCTCAACAACCAGGGTCTTCATCTTGTAGCGCCCGGCGTAGAGGGCTGCGGCCAACCCGGCAGCCCCGGAACCCACGATAACGAGATCATATCTGTTCATGAATACATTCTATGCTTACCTTCAAGAATGGACAACACTCTAGAGATACTGGAGAAGGGCTTGGTAGTTGATAAAGTCAAAGGCCCTGTAGAACAGGGATACCCAGAGCCCGAAGTTGTTCGTCATCATCATAATCCCGAGAACAACGAGGAAGGCTCCGCCGACAACAGATACCCAGGCAAGGTATTTCCCCGCTCTGGCAATGTGCTCGGACACCCAGCCGATGGCCAGCGCGGTTCCCAGGAAGGGAATCGCCAGACCCAGGGAGAACACGAACATGAGAAACGCTCCCTGCCCCAGGGTCGCAGAGGAAGCCGCCAGGGTGAGAACGGTTGCCAAAATGGGACCAACGCATGGAGTCCAGCCGGCGGCGAATATGGCACCGAAGGCGAGGGAGCTCCCGGGAGTCCCGGGTCTCAGTTTCCCAGCTATCCTGAGTCCACGCTCCCGCATGAGGAAGCTAAACAAAGGAACCCTGCTTGCATCTATTCTTCCCCGGGTAAGGTGCGAGAGGGCCGGGAAGAGGAGGAAGAGGCCAAAGAACACGACGAGCGCGCCCCCAATGCGCGTTATGAGAAATCGATACTGAATGAGTGCGGCTCCCCCGAGCCCGAACAAGCTCCCGAGGAGCATGAATACGGCAGAAAACCCAATGACGTAGAACACGGCGTTCAGAAAGATTCTCGCCCGGGCTCCAGCTCCCGTTCTGCCGGATGTGCCCGAGATAAAGCTGAGGTATCCCGGGACAAGAGGGAGCGAACAGGGAGCAAGAAACGTAAGAATGCCCGCCAAAAAGGAGGGAATAATGAGAAAACCGATGTTCATTGCTCCTTTGGAGGCCTCCCCTTCTCCGTTATCTCAAGGTTGCAGCTCTTGTGCTCTGAGCACCATGCCTCGCACGCTTCAGCTTCCACTCTCGTGTCGTACCTGAAGCCGCACTCCCCGCACACGAACTCGCTGTTTTTTTCTCTAACCATTACGCGCAGTGCTCGCACGTCTTCTTGTCGGACCCATGGTCATGATGCTCTTCGTGACCGTGGTGCTCGTTCTCTTCGTGCTTCTCTCCTTTCTCAATCATCCCGAGTTTCTTTCCAACACCGCACACCATGCAGTCGCAGTTCTTTCCGTGAGACATATATTTATGTATTATCTTATATCAGCGGACGCGTATTAGCTGAGCTTTAAAAGCTCCGTGAGCTTGGGCTTGTCAAAACCAATCACAATGCTTCCGTCAATGTCAATGACAGGAACC
>JAUYMI010000021.1 GCA_030698665.1 bacterium | reverse complement strand
CCTGCTTTGTCCGCTTTGTGAAGAATACCTTGTCCTCCTTGCTCGTCCAGTCAGCTAGGTGATCTGAACTGCGGGCAATGAACCCGTCGGCAGTCAGGGCGGCGATGAGGAATGTCTTCATACCCCCTATTGTGCGGCAATTCCGTGATTTTTCAAGCCCTGAGCATACAACTGCTGAATTTGGGCGACAGCCAGAGCTTGCTCAAAGATACGGACCTGGTCAACCTGCCCCTGAAAAGACGACCCGATGACTAGTCCGTCCGGGGAGCTAGACCCCATGACACCTGAAGCAGAGCTTTCTGTTTCAAGTCTTCCATCGATATAGACGCGCAACTTATTTCCATCAAATGTTCCCGTGTAGTAGTACCAGGTATTGGCCTTAAAAGAGGTTTTTGACTCTGCCGATGAGCACGGCCCTCCCGACCTACAGTACTGGACGATAATCTTGCCGTTTGATTTGAGAAAGTGAGCGGCATATCCTCCAACGAGCCATGGACGCTTCATAATAAAGATGGGGTAGGTCGATGTCTGGTTCGTAATGTCAACTGAGGGCTTAAACCATCCTGAGAGCGTAAAGGAGTTTGAAGTAATATTCAAAGAAGAACTATCAGGAGCAGTCACTGAGTTGGACCCATTAAAAGAAAGCGCGTATCCTCCCAGTTCGTCATTAACTACCCAGAGCGCACCGTTGATCGTGCCGATGTTGCCAAAACCTGAGCGATCCTTTGTAGTTGTGCCACTGTCTTCTTCAAAGTCCCACACACCAACCGCATAGGCTCCAGTAGTATTCATCACGCTCTGTTCAAACTGCTTGCCTGCGGCAACCCTTCCTTTTCCCCGGACCCCCTGCAGGTTCACTAAAACAATGGAGGCGATGAGGCCAATGATGGCTATGACCACGAGGAGTTCAATTAAGGTAAATCCTTTCCTCATTGTTCAGCGAGGTGCTTTTCTCTTCCTTCAGCGTAGAGTTGTTGGATCTCAGCTGTGGTGAGGGCTGAGGCATAGATCGCGACATCGTCAATCATGCCGTCAAAGTACGACTGCGCATCTCCGCTTCTTCGTCCTATGGTCACTGGGTTGGAAAGAGTATAGGAGATTACAGGAATGACCGTGGTGCTGTTCGCAACCCGCTGGCCGTTCATATAAAGCTCTATATACTGAGAGGCCTTGTACACCGCCACCATATGGTTCCACTGGTTCAGTTGAGTGACGTAGTAGTTTGAATATGTTGCATACTTATTGTTTCCAGCACCATCATGAACCTGAAAGCTAAAATCGGGGGTTGTCCACACGGCCCCAAAGTTCCACCCTGTATCAAGCCCCGTCAGATACTTATACCTGCTGGCAACGGTTCTTCCCTGACTCGCTGGTCCGGTTCTGGCGTAGACCCATGCTGAAACAGTGAACTGATCCGTGAGATCAAGCGTGCTTGAATTTCCGGCGTTGATATAGGCAGTCGTACCGTTGAAGTCAAGGCACGATCCAAGCCCCAACCCGCACTCGCTCTCCGTCTTCCATGTGGGACCGCCAGTCAAGGTGCCGTTGTTGGAATATCCTGCGTTGTCGTACGCCGTCGTGCCGGATCCCTCATCAAGTCTCCAGATTCCGACTGCCTGATCTCCAAGGGTATGCTGGAGGGAAGAGGCAAACTGCTTGCCTGCTGCCACTCTGCCTCGCCCACGTGTTCCCTGCAGGTTAACCAAGACAATGGAAGCCAAAAGACCGATGATAGCTATAACTACCAGGAGCTCGATGAGAGTGAATCCTTTCTTCATTGCTCAGCTAGATGACGTTGTATTCCTTCAGCATACAGCTGCTGGATTTTGGCTAGAGTAAGATCGGTAGCGTAAATGCGCACATCGTCAAGCAATCCCAAAAATGCTTGCGTTGTGTCAAATCCTCCGCAAACAGCGTCTTGCTCCTGTCCTAACACCAAGCATCCCCCTACATTCAAAGAACCAGCAGCAAGAGTGGAAGAGCCTTCCAGCGCTCCATCAACAAAAAGCTCTACTTTGCCTGTTGTGCCATTTCTTGTTATCGCTATAAATCTCCAGTTGCCATTATTCAATGCCTCTCCTGTTGACCAAACAGTATCTTTTACATACACTTGCAGACTTCTATAGTTGTATGGAATAAATTCATTGTTTCCGGTATTGGTTGCGTGAATTGCTGTTCCTGCCTTGGTTGTGTCACTTGTCTTCATCCAATAGGAAACCGTGAAGTCGTTGAGGCCATTCATGGCATCTGTATCCAGATTTACATAGTCATCGCTCCCATCAAAAAGCAGGCATGATCCAAGCCCCAGCCCGCACTGGGCTTCTGTCTGCCACACGGGTCCATTGGTGAGCGTTCCGTTGTTCCCATACCCTGCGTTGTCATACACCGTCGTGCCGGATCCCTCATCAAGTCTCCAGATGCCCATAGCTTCAGAGCCCAGGGCGTTCTGGAGAGAAGAGGAAAACTGCTTGCCTGCGGCCTCTCTTCCCCTCTGTCGTGTCCCTTGAAGATTGACCAAGACAATAGAAGATAGGAGGCCTATGATAGCTATAACAACAAGAAGCTCAATGAGCGTAAAGGCCGATTCGTTATGTAGCTTCCTGTGCATGCTCAGATTATGGTATACTATCATGTATGAAGCACCCAGAGTACCAATACCTGGAGCTCCTATCCGACATCCTGGACAATGGGGCAATCAAGCACGAGTTCAACACCGGCATTGAGATAAAGTCGGTGTTTGGGCGTCAGATGCGCTTTCCTCTCTCTGCGGGCTTCCCTCTGCTCACCACAAAGAAGGTGTTTTTGCGCGGCATCGTCACAGAGCTCCTCTGGTTCCTCAAGGGCGACTCCAACATCAAGTACTTAGTAGACAACAACGTTCATATCTGGGATGACTGGGCGTACAAGCCATACAAAAAGGCGGCCGAGGAAGGCAAGGTTCCCGAGATGGCACAGGAAGAGTTCGCTCAAAAGATAAAGGAGGATGAGGAGTTTGCAAAAGAATGGGGAGAACTTGGTCCTGTCTACGGGCGCCAGTGGAGAAAGTGGAAAACCTCTGACGGACGAGAGATTGACCAGCTAGCCTGGGTCATCTCAAAGCTCAAGTCGCATCCTGACCGCAAGCACTACGTGGTTTCGGCATGGAACCCGGAGTTTATCTACGAAATGGCGCTCCCGGGCAAATCCATGGCAATTCCCCCATGCCACACCTTCTTTCACTTCAACGTGGCAGACGGAAAACTCAACTGCCAGCTCTACCAAAGATCAGCTGACATGTTCCTCGGAGTCCCCTTCAACATCGCAAGCTACGCCCTCCTCACTCTCATCATAGCCCAGGTGACGGGATACGAGCCCGGGGATTTTGTGCATACCTTCGGAGACGTGCACATCTACGGCAACCACTATGACCAGGTGAAAGAACAGATGTCCAGGGAGCCCCGCCCCTTCCCCATCATGAAGATCAACCCAAACAAAAAAGACGTGGACGCCTTTGTGCCAGAGGACTTTGAGATTGTTGGCTACGACCCCTATCCCCCCATCAAGGGGGAGATTACGGTGGTCGGCGGATTCTAGAATCTACTCCTTGATCTCCTTATCAATCTTACTCGCCTGAGGCGAGTCCTGAGAGGAATACTTATGGCTCTCTTTTTTTCCGTACGGAACCTCGGAGGGAGAGGAGAGCGTCTCAAAGGTAAGGGCGGCAATCCTCATGCCAGAATACAGCACCACGGGCATGATGCCGAGATTTCCGAGCTCCATGACGGCCTTGCCCTTCCATCCCGGGTCAAAACGGGCCGCGGTTGAGTGAACCACGATACCCAGCCTCCCCAAAGAGCTCCTTCCGTCCAAGCGTCCCATGATATCGTCCGGGAGGGTGAAGGCCTCTCTCGTAACAGCCAGGACAAAGCCCTTAGGCTGCAAAATGAAGGCGCCTCCGTCCTCTGCCACGTGCACCTCTTCCATGAGCTTCTCAATTGAGATGTCGCGCTTGAGATCCAAGTACGGATACTGGGAAGGCTTGAAGGTTTTAAAGATATTCCCGAGGTGCAAATCCAAAGAGCACGGCCCAAGCTGTTTCTCAAAGTCAGGCCTCGGGAAGACCTCTATCTTCCCTTCCTGAATGTACGCCTTGATGTCCCGGTCAGAGAGAATCATTGCTGTACTTCAATACCCATGTTCTTTGCGGTCCCCTCCAGCGTGCGCACGGCCTGCTGAATATCCTTAGTGTTCATATCCTCCATCTTCTGGGTAGCGATCTGCCCAAGCTGGGAGCGTGTCAGGATTCCAACCTTCTTTTTATTTGGCTCTCCCGATCCCTTCTCAATTCCGGCCATCGTGCGCAGGAGCTGAGCTGCTGTGGGCTGATGGAGCTTGAAGGTGTATGTACGGTCCTCGTGTACGAAAATCTCCGTGGGAATCTTAAATCCCTGCCTGTCCTTTGTCTGCTCGTTGAACTTCTGGCAGAACTCCCCGATGTTGACCCCGTGCGAGGCCAAGGCGGGTCCGATTGGAGGAGCCGGAGTCGCCTGTCCGGCCGGGATGTGAACCTTGATAACAGCGATGATCTTTTTTGCCATGGTAATATTACAGCTTCTTTATCTGCAAAGAATCCAGTTCCACGGGCGTATCTCTTCCGAACATAGAGACAAGCACCTTCACCTTTCCCCGCTCCCTATCCACCTCAGAAATCTTTCCGTCAAAGTCCTTGAAAGGGCCATCCACAATCTTGACGCCGTCCCCCTCCTCAACCTCAATTTCATACTGCGGCGTGTCAGCTCCCATGCGGCGCTTTAACACGTCAATCTCCTCTGTGGAAACGGGAACGGGCGTGGTGCCCGATCCCACAAACCCCGTCACGTTCGGAGTGTTGCGCACCACATACCAGGAGTCGTCCGTCACGATCATCTCCACCAGCACGTACCCTGGGTAGACCTTCTCTTCCACAACCTTGCGCTTGCCATTCTTTATCTTAATCTTTTTTTCCTTGGGAACCAAGACACTGAAGATCTTGTCTTCCATGCCCAAAGACTCAATGCGCTGCTTGAGGTTTCGGGCAACGGCGTCCTCATACCCTGAGTAGGTATGAATGACGTACCAGTTGCGTTCCTGAGAGAGTTGCTGCTTTGCCATATGGATATTAAAAGATAAAGACGTTCAAAACTCGGGTGAAGACAAAGTCAACGAGCCCCAGAAATGCGGCCGCAAACAAGGTGATGGCGAGTACCGTCACCGTGTTCCTCACGACCTCGGGCATCAGGGGCCAGTTGACCCGTTTTGCCTCCAGCCGCACCTCTTTGAGAAAAACAAGGATGTTGACCATGGATCTAAAAAAGCCCGCGGGGCTACAGTCCCATCATACGCAAAGGCATGCTAAATGTCAAGATTCTTCACCTGGTTGGCGTGCGCCTGGATAAACTTCTTTCTCGGCTGAACCTCGTCCCCCATGAGCACGTCAAACGTTTTGTCGGCCTCCTTGACGTCCTCAATACCCACTCTCAGAAGCACTCTGTTGGCTGGATTCATAGTGGTCTCCCACAGCTGGTCCGCATTCATCTCTCCCAATCCTTTGTACCTCTGAAGCTTGACTCCGGCAACCTCCACCGACCCCTCCTCTCCCTCTTCTTTCTTTACCACACGGGTTTTCTTTGCGGTTTTTGGAACAATCCCTTTCTTCTCTCTGGCGATACTTGAGAGAATCTCTTCCTTGTCGGCCTCCGTGTAAGCGTACTCAACACGCTTGCCAGCCTGAATCATATACAGAGGAGGCTGGGCGATGTACAGATATCCCTTCTCGATAATGGGCTTAAAGTATCGGTAAAATAGCGTGAGAAGAAGTGCGCGAATGTGGGCCCCGTCCACGTCAGCGTCCGTCATGATGATGATACGCTGATACCTGACCTTCTCAATGTCAAAGTCCTCTGCGATAGCGGCTCCGATGGCAATGATCAGGGACTTGATCTCATTTGAAGTGAGAATCTTGTCTAAGCGGGCACGCTCCACGTTGAGGATCTTGCCCCTCAAGGGAAGGATCGCCTGAAAGCGTCGGTCTCTTCCCTGCTTTGCCGTACCTCCCGCCGAATCCCCCTCCACAATGTAAAGTTCTGAATCCTCGGGATCCCGAGAGGCGCAGTCAGCCAACTTGCCTGGGAGGGCTAATCCTTCCAGTATCCCCTTGCGCAGAACCGTCTGCCGCGCGGCCTTTGCGGCCTTCCTCGCCTTTGAAGCAAGAAGACACTTTTCCATGATGGCCCGGGCGTCATGCGCGTTGCGCTCCAAGTAGTCCTCCAATGCTGAGGCGGTTACGGACTCTACCGCGGCCTTGGCCTCCGGATTCCCGAGCTTGGCCTTCGTCTGCCCCTCAAATTGAGGGTCTCTCAGCTTGACTGAAACCACGGCGGTGAGACCTTCTCTGATATCCTCTCCCGTCAGGGCTTCCTCTCCCTTGAGGAAGTTATTCTTTTTGGCGTACTCATTGAGCGTTCTCGTCAAAGCAGCCCGGAACCCCGTAACATGCGTGCCTCCTTCGCCCGTATGGATGTTGTTTGCGAATCCTTCCTCATACACCTCATATTCTTGTGTGTACCGGAAAGCGACCTCAACCTTCATGTCGTCTTTCTCGCCTGAAACGAAAAAGACGTTCTCGTGTTTTGCCTGAACTCCGCGAGTCAAATGCTTCACGTACGAAGCCAATCCGCCCTCAAAGTAGAAGGTGTAGGAACGATGAGGGCTAACCCTGGCGTCCACGACCATAATCCTGACACCGGCGGAAAGGTACGCCTGCTGGCGCAGGTGATGCAGGATGCTCTTGACGTCAAAAGTGGTTTCTTTGAATATCTCATGATCAGGAGAGAAAGTAATCTTGGTCCCCGTCTCTCCGCACTTCCCATTCTTTTTGAGCTTGCTCTTTGGCTTGCCTCTCTCATACTCCTGTTCGTAGAGCACGCCGTCACGGCACACCTCGGCCTTCAGGTGCGTTGAAAGGGCGTTCACCACGGAGACTCCGACGCCGTGCAGGCCACCCGACACCTGGTAGGCCTTCCCTCCGAACTTTGCGCCCGCGTGAAGGGTTGTCATCACAGTTTCCAGGGCGGACTTTTTTGTCTGGGGATGCGTGTCCACCGGGATCCCTCTCCCGTCATCTGAGACCTCAACGACATCCTCTGGCAGAAGGCGCACGACAATATGCTTTGCGTACCCCGCCATCGCCTCATCCAGCCCGTTGTCCACAACCTCCCAGATGAGATGGTGAAGCCCGTCAGACCCCGTGGAGCCAATATACATGCCGGGGCGCTTGCGCACGGGATCCAAGCCCTCCAATACGTAAATATCCTTTGCTCCGTACCCTTCTTGTTCTGTCTTTTTTGGCATATGCGTATGAATTATCTCACTTCCCACTCCGGGTTTGCCTTCAATGCCTCCCTCATCGCCGATTCTGCCTGATCCACCTCGCTGCCTTTCAAGGTCCTTTCTTGCGACTGAAAGGTAATGTGGAAGGCCATGCTCTTTCTCCCCTCTCCAAGCTCCTCTGCATCATACAGGTCAAAAAGATCTATGTCAGCTACCAATTCCCCTCCGGCTGGCTCCATCACGTTCAAAACGTCAGCAACCTTCACGTCGTGGGGCACGAACACGGCAATGTCGCGAAGCACCGAGGGGAACTTTGAGGGCTCGTGGTATTCTGTCTCCGTGTTTGCGATCTCACCAAGCATCTCCGTGTCCAGCTCAAACATGGCAGCTCTTGGAATCTTCAGTCTGGCAGCTATCTGAGCTGAGAGACTTCCAACAAATCCGATTCTCCTGCCTGCGATCTTGATCTCAGCTGATCTGTCGTTGTCCCATAAACCCTGGGGGCCGAAGGAAGGTGCCTGATTTGAAGTATCATACCAGGCCTCCTCAGATCCCAGGCGTTCCAGTAGAAAATCAACGACACCCTTGGCCTCAAAGAAAGCATCCCCTTGAAGGACTCCGGCAAGCAAGCGGCGCTCTGAGAACTTCTCGCCCATCCTGGCAAAAGACGTCCCAGCCTCAAAGAACCGGACACCTTGTCTCCCGTGTGCTACGTTCTGGGCGAGGGCGCGAAGCTGATTTGGTAAAAGTGAGTCCCTGAGGTACCGATACTCGGAACTTATCGGGTTTTCCACCTCAGCCAAACCTTCGGCTTCCTCGCTCGTATAGGCAAAGAGCGAAAGATCCTTCTCGCCAATGAACGAATACCCATAGGTTTCAGTGAAGCCGGCCTCTCTGAGAACGTCCCTAGAGTCCTCCTCAAGCAAAAGGCGCTCGTTCGGCTCTGGAGGAATCAGGTACTCGGTTGGAAGCTGAGGAAATATGTTTTCATACCCCGAGATCCTTCCTATCTCTTCAATGAGATCCTCTGGAAGCTGAACGTCTTGCCGCCTTGTCGGCACCTCAACCGCAAAGCGCCCAGGCCCCTTCTTGGTACAAGAAAAACCCAGGCGTTTGAGGATTCCCATGGCCTCTCCCTCAGGCACCTTCTTGCCAAGCAGGGAGTTGACTCGTTCAAGTTCAAGAGCAATCTTTCGGGGTCGGATTTTTTTGGGGTAGATATCTATGTTTTGAACGATCTTCCCCCCGACTCCGAGTTCCCTCAGCAGTGAGGCCGTACGCGCCAGGGCTTCATCCGCAAGATTCGGATCAATGCCATACCCATACAGCACAGCGGCCGGAGTCTCCAGCCCGATGCGCTTTCGGGAGGCGTACATGAAGAACTTCTCAAAAGTTGCTGCTTGAAAGACCACGTTGCGGGTTCCTTGAGAAACCCCGCTCACAGCTCCTCCCTTAATGCCCGCCAAGTCAATGAGGCGCTCTGCGTCCTCAATCACCAAAGTGCCCGCAGGAAGCCTGTGTATCCCGCCCTCCAGGGTCGCAATCTCCTCACCCTCCTGGACCTTCTTTAAGCGCATGATTCCTCCACGGATCTCATCATAGTCAAAGACATGGAGGGGCTGACCCATCTCGAGCATAACGTAGTTTGAAATGTCCACGAGCGCGTTGATTGAGTTGACTCCCACCAGCTCCAGGCGTTTTTTCATCCAGGCAGGAGAGTCCTTACCTTCCACTCCCTCAACAACAAAGGCAGCATAGCGAGGCACAAGCTCCAGATCCCTAACGCTCACCTCCAAAGGAGCTAGGCTCCCTTTCTGAGTCCGCATAGGAAGCAGTGGGGGCATCTTGAGCCCACTCTTGAGAATAGCCGCTATCTCCCGCGCCATGCCGAGATGATTCGTGCACTCCCCCGCCCTGTTCGGAAGCACCGAGAGATTGAGCAGCCACTCACCCCCCCTCTTCTCTACTTCTTCCACCTCAAAAGCATGGGCGTTGAGCACATCGGCAAGCTCTGATGGAACAGGAAGCTTTGAGGAAACCAACTCTTGAAGCCAGGAGTATGAGAATATCATAGCGTCAGAACTGTTCTAAGAACTTCAGGGATCCTGAGTATAAAAGCCGGGCGTCGTTGATCTTGTACCGCATCATGGCAAGACGATCCAATCCCATGCCGAAAGCAAATCCCTGTAAGAATTTCGGGTTGTACCCCACGGCTTCAAAGACCTTTGGGTGCACCATGCCGGCCCCCATCATCTCCAGCCATCCGCTCTGGCCACAGCTACCGCACCCCTTCTGCCCGCACAACAGACAGCTCATATCCACTTCAAAGGAGGGTTCGGTAAAAGGAAAATAGCTCGGACGCAAGCGAACCTTGACCTCGCTGCGAAAGAGACGTTTGTAAAACTCCATGATTACCCCCTTGAAGTTCGCGACGGAAACCTGCTTGCCCACCATCAGCCCCTCTAACTGATAGAAGTTAAAGCCGTGTCTCGCGTCCGTGGCCTCGTAGCGAAAGACGCGTCCTGGAACGATAACGCGCAAGGGGGGCTCATGGTGCTCCATGTACCTGATCTGGACGGGAGAAGTGTGCGTCCGCAGGAGATGGCGGTTCTTTGTGAGTTTCTCTTTCATCCAAAACGTATCCCACATGTCGCGCGAGGGGTGGTTTGCCGGAATGTTCAGGGCGTCAAAATTATGCCACTCGTCTTCAATCTCGGGCCCCTCCACAACCGAGAATCCCATGCCGCTAAAGATTCCGTTGACCTCGCGCTGGAGCCTGGTGAGAGGATGAAGATGTCCCCTCACAATCCTTACCCCGGGAGCCGTCACATCCAGCCCGCCTTGCCTCACGCTTCCCTCCAGGGCCTTCCGCAGCTCCTCTGTGAGCTGCCGGAGTTCGTCGCGGGCGGCGTTCGCCTCCTTGCTCACGAGAGAACGTTGCTCGACTGGAAGCTGAACCAAGGAACGCAAAACAAGGGTCAACTCCCCCTTTCTGCCCAAATACTTCCTGAATACCTCGTCTAAATCCTTGAGGTTTCCAACTCCCTTCAGTTCCTCTTCCGCCCGCTTTTTGAGGCCGGAAACGTCTGGTGCCATATTCCTATTTTACCCTAAAATATGGGAAGATTCAACCCTGCATTATCCACAAAAAGAAAATCCCGGGCCGGTCAAACCCGAGATTGAAACGGTGAAACCCGTACGGCATCCAGGCGCTGCTGTGCCGTAATCTTGCCCACGCGCTCCCATTCTTCAAGAAGCTCCTGGAGCGTAACGATGGCCGTGAAGGAAACGCTCACGCCATTCCCGGAAAGCAGACGGGAAGCTGTCTGCCCCTGCTCCCGATCTACACAGGCCAGAACGAGCACGGGACTCACACCCAGCCGTTGAAGGCGAAGGATGAATTGGTACAGCGAGCGCCCGGTGGTTGCCACGTTTTCCACGACCACCACCCGGTCTCCTGGCCTCAGGGAACCCTCCAGGACCTCATCGCTCTCCTTCTCAAGGATTGCAAAGGGCATCCCGGTCAGCTTGGCCAGCTCCCGAACAAAGACGTTGCCTGCCCTGGGAACGCCCACGAGGACACAGTCCCGGACGTCTTTGGGGATGCGGGCTTCCAGGTGCTCTACCAGGCACGAGAGAAGCTTAGCTCCCATGCCCGAGGTCACCTTTGCCTGGCCGGGCTCCCTCAGGTCCACGTAGCAGGTGGTCCCAAAGCCGCCCGCCAGCTCAAACTCCCCCTCCTCCCCAAACTCTACAACTGAGAAAAGGAGTTGCGCGAGCGTCTTCAATTCCTGTCCTGTCAGCGTCATACCAGCTCCTTTTCCGTGCAACCGAACATGACGTACTGGCCTCCAGTATGCCTCAAAGGGAAGGGGAAATCAAGGGATTCATCTGCGCGGGCGACCGGACTTGAACCGGCGACCTCCACTGTGACAGAGTGGCGCTCTAACCAAACTGAGCTACGCCCGCAAGTCCGCGGAAACGGGATATTCAGTTTTGTGCCGGGGGTGAGACTCGAACTCACGACTTCCGCCTTATGAGTGCGGCGTTCTGACCAGCTGAACTACCCCGGCATCCTACTCATTTTTCAAAGGTATGTAGTATTCCCATAATCTTTTGGTGAATCTCATTTGGGCGTGCAACGCGGACTTGCAGTGTCCCAAAGTGAGTGGAAAAGTTTGCGTACTTCTTTTTGTTCTTAGCTTTAATTAATATAGTTTTCCCAAAATGCGGATTTGAAACATCTACAACTTTTCTCCAAAACTGTTCGACCTCATTGATCCTATTCTTATGTATTTCGTTTATGAATATATAAAACTTAAACCTGTCATTTGTGACTCCCCATACTTCTCTGAACCAACCAATAGAAAACTTAATGATCGCTGGGTTCGAATTAGCGAGGGAAACCTGGCGTCCGAATTTCGTTCCCTCACCCCAATATAGACCTACACCCATCATAAACATATCCCGCTCCGATACACCACCCAACATTGTCCTCCCTGTAGTTTCCAAGTTTTCGGTTAATCGTATGCGTCTTTGATACTGTGTCCGTGCCCCCTTCATCCTTCCAATGTAACTCCCTCTTCTCATGGACGCCTGAAGTTTTCCGATTTGTTTTTTCGTTAACACAATATCACGACACCAAAGACTAACACTACTCTTCGAAACCCCAACTTTTTGAGCAATTTCTTTAATGCTCTTTCCATTCTTTCGTAAGAATAAGGCCTCGTTTTTTTCAACTGACTTTGCCATATCGAACCCAAGGTAAAATCCTATATACTGAATATATCATGGGTTCTAATCATATGCAATTGTTAAGGTGCAAACCTTGTTGCGGGGGCCGGAATTGCACCGGCGTCTCAAGGTTATGGGCCTCGTATGGTACTACTCCACTACCCCGCTCGCACCAGGCAGTATATCTAACTTGCTACAACAAATCAAGCTGCCGGAAGGCCTCTTCGTACGCAGAGAGCGCCTTCCTCGCTTCAGCAAGCGAGAGGCGGTAATCGGGGTCATGGACAATGTTGTTACGAATCTGCGTCGCCTCAGTCACCTCCTGTATGTTCGGTACCACGACGGCGGTTGTCGCAGCAAGACGCTCTTTGAGATTCTCTCCCTGGATATTGAGACGCTCTAAGGTCTGATCAAGCATGCGGTCAGCCTCAATGACCGCCAACTTGTACTCAGACTCATTGGCAGAACCAAGGCGGCCCTGGAGCTTCTCCCAGGCCTTTGTCACGCGCCTTACCCCATACGGACGGAAGGTGAAGAACTCATTAAGGTCAAAGAGTATGCGAAAACGAATCCACTGGGTTCTCAGGATAATGAAGATGATGAAAGCGAGCATCCCGAGCGCGCTCGTCAACGACAGGATTTTGAGGATAAGAATGATGGTCTGTACCGTTTGTGTTTGGAGAAATGCCATATGCCTTAGAGAGACTCAAAAGCTTTTCCGACTCCAAAGAGCAAGGGCTCTGAAAATTGGGGACCAACGAGCTGCATCCCAATAGGCAAACCATCGGCCTCGGCTGCGGGGATCGTAAGCCCCGGGAGTCCGGCAAGGTTCACAGGTACAGTATAAATATCAACTAAGTACATGGCCAGGGGGTCTGAGCTCCGCTCTCCAAGCTTGAAGGGAAGCACAGGCGACACGGGGCCCGCGATCACGTCCACTGAAGCGAAGGCTCGCTCAAAGTCCTGCCTGAGAAGAGTTCTGACCTTCTGCGCCTTGAGGTAGTAGGCCTCGTAGTATCCGGCTGACAAGGCAAACGTTCCCAAGATAATCCTGCGCTTGACCTCGTCGCCGAATCCCGACGAACGGTTCTGCTCGTACATCTCCTTTATCGTTGAGGCCGGAGTGTGAAGGCCGTAGCGAAGCCCGTCGTACCGAGCGAGATTCGCTGAGGCCTCAGACGTGTTGATTACGTAATACGCAGCCAATCCGTACTTGACGTTCGGGAGCTCCACTTCCACGATCACGGCCCCCGCTCCCTCAAGCTTGCCCAAAGCTGAACGGATCCCCTGCTCCACTACGCTCGACAACCCTTCTGTAAAGTACTCCTTTGGCGCTCCGATCCTGAGTCCCTTGAGGCCGAATGACTTTTTAGACGCAGGACGCTCAGCTGAGGTGGCCTCCTTGGGATCTTTGTGCGCAATCGCCTCATAGACAATCTCAGCGTCCCGGCACGTTCTCGCGAAGGGCCCCACTTGGTCAAAGGAAGAGGCAAGAGAGATGACTCCATGACGGGAAACAGTGCCATAGGTGGGACGCAGGCCGACCACGCCGCAAAAGCCGGCCGGCAAACGGATGGATCCTCCCGTATCCTCTCCCAAAGCAAACACGCACTCAGCTGCAGCAACCGCGGCGGCAGACCCCCCGGAACTCCCTCCCGGAACCCGCTCTGGGTCCCTGGGATTGCGCGTCGCACCGAAGGCCGAGTTTTCAGTGGAAGCTCCCATGCCGAACTCATCGGTGTTCGTCTTGCCCACCATGACAGCTCCCTGCTCGCGCAACAGCCTGACAACCGTAGCGTCATAGGGAGCCGTGTAATTCTCCAGCATGAGAGATCCCGCAGTGCAAAGCACTCCCTCCACCAGGATGGCGTCTTTGATAGCACAGGGAATTCCGCAGAGGGGCGGAGCATTCCCCTGAGCCAGCATCTGGTCGGCCCTCTCTGCTGACTCAAACGCAAGCTCGGGGGTCCGAGCGAGAAACGCGTGAAGATTCCCCTCCTGGCGCTCCATGGAGTCAAGGGACTCTTTGGCCAGCTCGCGGGCTGAAACTTTCCTGGCACGCAGGGCCTCCTGCAGTTCCGTGATGGTAGCTTCAATCATGCTTCATCCGTTCCAATACTCCAGGCACCCTGAGGTACCTTCGCTCGGTTTCCGGCATGGCCTTGATCATGCGCTCAACGCGCTCTGGGTCCTCTGGTTCCGCGACATCCTCTCTCGGATCAGACCCAGTAAGCACGGCGTGCGTCATGGGCTCCACCCCTTCCGTATCTGCCTCAGCAAGCACCGCAAAGTACTCTAAAATGGAGTCCAGCTCCCGCGCCATACGCTCTGACTCTTCTGAGGTCAGGGAGATGCGCGAGAGTTCAGCTATGGCTTGTACCTGTTCTTTTGAAATCATCTCGGAGCCTCCAGTTCTTTTGTGTCAACAAGCACCTCTTCCAACTCATCCAGGTTTTCCAACACCAGCCCAGCCCCCCTCACTACCGCGGTCAAGGGATCCTCGACTAAGTGAACAGGCATCTTCGTCTCTTTTGAGATCAAGGTGTCCAAGCCCTTGAGAAGAGATCCCCCTCCTGCCAGGAAGATTCCCCTCTCCATGATATCGGCCAATAGCTCCGGGGGCGTCTCCTCCACCGTAAGTTTGATTTCGTTGACAATCTGCCTGACGGACTTTTCCAAGGCCTTTCTGATGTCGGCATCCGTCACCATGATCTCTTCTGGGAGTCCCGTAACAAGGTTGCGTCCGCGCAAGGGCATACTCCGCCTCTCCTTTAAGGGATAGGCTGACCCGATGCCGATCTTAATCGTCTCGGCCGTGCGCTCGCCAATCAGCAGCTTGTACTCTTCCTGGGCGAAGGCAACGATATCCTCTGAAAGCTTGTCTCCCGCAATTCTTAGGGACTTTGCATAGACGATGCCTCCCAGCGATATCACCGCCACCTCGGTGGTCCCACCGCCGATGTCCACGACGAAGTTTCCCCCGGGCTCTTGAACCTCCAGGCGAGCTCCAATAGCGGCCGCCATGGGTTCATCAATGAGGAAAACCTCGCGGGCCCCAGCTGACATGGTTGCGTCCCTCACCGCCTTGCGCTCCACCTCAGTCACGCCAAAGGGAATGCCGACAATGACCCTGGGACCCGGCCCCAGCAAAAAGCGTTTCTTATGAGCCTTGGCGATAAAGTATCTCAGCATCTCTTCTGTCACCTCAAAGTCGGAGATGACGCCCTTCACCAAGGGACGGGTAGCCATGATGTGGCCAGGGGTCTTGCCTACCATGCGCTTTGCCTCCTCTCCAATGGCCAACACCTGCCCCGTCTTTTGGTTCACGGCAACAACGGAAGGCTCCTGAATGACAATCCCTCTTCCCCGCACATACACCAAGGAGTTCGCCGTTCCAAGGTCAATTGCGATGTCATGACTCAGGTACGCGATGAGTTTGCGCAGCCATTTTCTCATGAGACTCGTGAGATAAGTTCTTTGAGGTCCACAAGTTCTCCCGTCTTCTCGCGCCTCCCCTTCAGCTCCACCTGGTCTCCCGTGCTTTTTGAAACCACGGCCCGGAACGGAAGTCCGATGAGGTCTGCGTCAGCAAACTTCTCTCCCGCTCCAGCATCCCGATCATCATACAAGACCTGAACGCCTGCCTTCCTGAAGGCCTCATACGCCGCCTCAGCTTTTTGTTCAGCGCCCTGAAGAGCGATGAGGTGTATCTGGTACGGGGCGAGCTCGGGAGGCCAGAAGAGGCCTGCCTCGTCTGAGAGGACATCTGCCACCGTTCCCATCAGGCGCGAAATCCCCATGCCATAGCAGCCCATAAGAACCAGCTGGGCCTTCCCCTTCTCGTCAACATAGTTCAGGTCAAAGGCCTCAGAGTATCTTGTTTTTAGCTTGAAGATATTCGCCGCCTCAACGGCCTTGAGTTTCTTGAGCTTGTCTGAGCCGCACTCAGGACACGTCTTTTGTTCGGCTATCACTTCCTCATTCACGGCCACGCGGCAGGGCTCGCACGCATAAATCGTATCTTCGCCAGATGAGGTCGCAACCTGAAACTCATGAGAGTATTTGGAAAAAGTCCCGCCAGAGGCAAAGGTGAGATACGTATGATCTTTCAGCCCAACGCGCTCCATGATTTTCCAATACGCCTCCTTTACCCTCTCATAGTACAGGTCAGCGTCCTCCTGGTTCGCATGGAAGGAGTAAAGGTCTTTCATGAGGAACTCGCGGCCTCGAAGCAATCCTGACTTAGCCCGTTTCTCGTCTCTGAACTTATCTTGAATCTGAAAGACGTAGCGGGGAAGGTCCCTGTAAGAAGAGATAAAGCGCTTAGCTAAAGGAGTAATAATCTCTTCATGGGTCGGCCCCAGGACGTACTCGTTCTTTGCGTAAAAGCTTGTGAAGCGGAAGAGCACATCAAAGGTATCCCAGCGGCCCGTTGTCTCCCAGTTACGCTTGGGCTGGAGGGCCGGAAGAAGGACCTCTTCTCCTCCAATAACCTCCATTTCTTCTCGAATGATACGCTCCACGTTCTTGAGCACCCTGAGTCCCAGGGGGAGAAAGGAGTACACGCCCGCCATCTCTTTATGCACGAAACCCGCACGGGCCAAGAGCTGTGCGTTCTGGCTTTCCTCATCTTTCGGAGCCGTCTTGCTCGTTTTGGAAAACAGGATGCTTTGTCTCATAGCCCTAGAATATTCTTGTGATATCCTGAATGCTCGCCCATATCAAGAGCGCGATCAGAAGAATGAAAAAGACTCCATGGATCCTCTGCTCAATCGCCTCGGGAATGGGGCGCTTCCTCAAAGCCTCTATTCCGAGGAAGAGGAGCCGACCCCCGTCCACGACCGGGATAGGGAGAATGTTGAAGAGAGCGAGGTAGAGAGAAAGCAAACTCAGAAAGTAGAGGAAGGAGGAAAGCCCTGACTGTAAAGAGCCGGAGAGAAGCTGGACAATGCCAATAGGACCCATCACCTGAGCGCCCGCGGCTCCCGCTCCAGAAAAGATTCCAGAGAGAACCCCCGCAAACCCGCGGACAATCTCCCAGGTAAGTTGCCCTGAAAGCAGAACCCCCCTCGCGGGCGCTTCATACCACGGATATTTGAGGAACGTCGTGCGGGCCAGGGAAACCCCGAGCAAGCCCTGACCACTTGGTGCCTCTTCTCGTATCTGCACTGAGTGAGCTTCCTCAACTCCGTCTCTCAGCAAAGAGAGCGTCAGGGAAGTTCCACGAGATGTCTCCACAGCCTCCTGTACCTCAGACACTCTGGTAACCTTTGCCCCATCTCCAAATCCGAGAATGACATCTCCTGGCATGATCCCGGCCGCCTGGGCAGGAGAGTCAGCTGCGACTCCGAGCACCATGACCCGAGCCTCCTGGGTATTGAACGTGTCAGGCACGCTGGCAGGAATTCCGGACGTGCCAAGGAGAAACGCGAGGAGAATGGACGCGATGATCCAGAAAGCCGCCACGCCCCCAACAATGATGAGAGATCGCTGCCAGACCGGCTTTGAGCTGAAACTCCGTTCATTTGCAACCGCACGCTCCTCCCCAAGCATGCGCACAAACGCTCCCAAGGGAAGAAGGTTGAAAGAGTAGATGGTTTCTCCGATCTTTTTCCCAAAGAGCCGAGGAGGAAGCCCGAATCCGAACTCCTCAACCTTCACGCCAAAGAGCCGCGCCAGGAAAAAATGACCGAGCTCGTGCAGAGCGACAAGCGTGACCAGAGAAAAAATCGCAATAAAAAGAAATATCATATGGTTCCAATTTCATTCTTCTTGCGATTGGCCAACTCCTCTGCCTTGCCAATGTACTCATCCACGAGCTTTTGAAGCTCTTCCTTGCCCTTGAACTTGTCATCTTCCCGAATCTCTCCCCTGCGGCAGGACTCTTGAATCCTGCTCCACGCCTCGTCTCTCCACTTGCGAAAACCCTTCCTGGCTTCCTCGGTCTTATCCCCCAGGATCTTAAAGAGAACCTGTCTCACCTCTTGCGTGAGCTGGGGAAGCTGAAGACGGATGGAGTTCTGCTCCACAATGGGAGATATTCCGCTCAAAGACCCACGAAGTGCTCGCTCAATGGGTTCTATGCACGAAGGATCCCAGGGCTGAATAAGCAGCTGGCGGCGCTCTGGGGAAGAGATGGCAGCAAGCTGCTTGATGGGTAGCTTCTGTCCGTACGCGTCACACAGCACATCCTCAACGAGCGCCGGAGTCGCAACGCCCGTCCTGATTTTCGCAATCTCCTTGGAGAAGAAATCCAGGGTCTTTTCCATCTCAGGTTTCGTGTCGGTAATGATGTCTTGATACATTAGAGTTCCATGTATGCTTGTTCCAGGGCAAGGCGCAAGGATCCGCGTCCCAAAACGAAGGCCTCCTCGGCCTTAAGTCCAAGAACGGCGAGGATTCCTGCTCTTCTCATCTCCTCGGGCGTTCCATGCAAGGAGGCGGCAAGGAGGCGAGAACGAGCCTCCGAGGCAAGGGCGAAAAGCGCTTCCTCCTGCGCCTCCTTCTCCCCTTCTCCCAGCTCTTTTGCCTGTTTGAACCTGGCTCTCAAAGAACCGTGCTTGAGAGAATCTGCGGTGCGATCTTTTCGTGCCCGAAACTGGATCTCTTGGGTACGAGACCGTATCGTGTCCAGCAGAAGATCTGAGTGATCGACCGACAGGATGCACACGGTTTGGCCTAAAGGCTCCTCCAGCAGCTTGAGAAGCGAGGACTGGGCGTCTGAAGCCATCAGGTCGGCGCGCTTGAGCAAGGCAACCTTGTGCCCCCCGCCGTATGAAGCGAGGCTCAGTCGGTACTTGAGCTCCCGCACCTGGTCAATCGTGATTCTCATCTTTCCTTCTCCTTCAAGCGGCTCTACCAATGCCAGGTCCGGATGCTGAAAAGAAGCTATCTGGAGGCACGTCCTGCAGCTGCCGCATGCGTCAGACAAGAGAAGCTGAAGAAACTGAACAGTCGCATGGTCTTTGAGTTCCCGCTCGGTACCCGAAAAGAGATACGCGTGGGAGAGACGGCCCAAAGAGAGCGAGGATTCAAGAAAGGCAAACTGGGGGGACTTCATTTCTTGGTCATGATGCTCTTTTTGTATGCTTCCAGGTTATCAAGCACCACTCCCGTGCCCTTCACCACGCAGAGCATAGGATCGTCAGCGATAAAACACGGAACCCCGATGGATTTTGAAATCAGCTGATCAATCCCCTTGAGTAAGGCTCCTCCTCCGGAAACAACCATCCCTTTGTCCATAATGTCAGCTGAGAGTTCGGGCGGCGTCTCTCTGAGCAGGGTCTTGATGACCTGCACAATTTCAGAAAGCGGTTCTGCGATGGCTTCCGCAATCTCGTTTGAGGAAATCTTCAGGGTCTTTGGAAGTCCATGGACAAGATCCCGCCCGCGCACTTCCAGATACTGCTCGGATTTGGAAGGGGCGGCCGTGCCGATCTTCATCTTTATCTCCTCTGCCGTCTTTTCTCCCACGGCCAGGTTGTGCTTCTTTTTGATATACTCTGAGATCGCCTGGTCCAGCTTGTCTCCTGCAACCCTGAGCGAGGAGGCAACCACGATACCTCCAAGCGATATGACGGCAACCTCGGAGGTTCCGCCCCCGATGTCAACAATCATGTGTCCTGAGGAAGAATGAATCGGAATCCCAGCTCCAATGGCCGCCAGGATGGGTTCTTTTGCCACATAGGTCGCCCTAGCTCCCGCCAGCTGGCTGGCCTCCAACACGGCCCGGCGTTCAGTGGAGGTGATACCCGCGGGAACGGAAATGAGCACCTCTGGTTTTACGAACTGGTAGCGGGGCACCACGCGGTGCAGGAAGTACCGGATCATTGCCAGCGTAATCCTAAAATCCGCGATCACCCCGTCGCGCATGGGACGAAACACCCTGATGGTCTCAGGAGTCCTTCCCGTCATCTCTTTTGCCTCCTCTCCCACGGCAAGAATGGTGTTGTCGGACATTGAAACCGCGACCACGGAGGGCTCACTAAGCACCACTCCGCGGCCCGGCACAAAGACCAGGGAGTTCGCGGTCCCAAGATCAATCCCTATTTTTGAGACAAAGAAGCTCATACTCTGATTCGCTGAATGTCGGCCCCCAATGCTTGGAGGCGCTCTTCTATCCTCTCATATCCCCGATCAATCTGGTAGATGTTGGAAATAGTGCTCTGGCCCTTGGCAATGAGGGCTGCAATGACCACGGCCGCTCCCCCTCTGAGATCGAACGCGCCGAGGTCCGTCCCCCTAAGCTTCGTGGGGCCATTGATGATTGCCCTATGAGGATCGGTAAAGTAAATTTCTGCTCCCATCTTATTGATTTCTTCCAGGTACTTCAACCTTCCCTCATACAAAGGGTCATGGAGCAGAGTGGATCCCTTAGCCTGCGTAGCAAGGACGCCGAGCACCGACTGAAGGTCTGAGGAAACACCTGGATAGATCATGCTCTGAATTTTCTCCATTTTGAAGTTCTCTATTCCGGCAACCTTCACGTCCTCAGCTCCATTGCGTCCTTTCAGAATCTCCAAACGAATCCCCGAGCTACGGATGTGTTTTAAGAAGAGCTGGAGAAACCCGGTCTCTACATTCTTGACCGTAATGCCTCCCTGCACCGCCGCCCCCAGAACTATAAAGGTGCCAGCCTCAATGGGATCGTACATGAGACGATGTTTGAATCCCCCCAAATCCTTCCTGCCTCGTACGCGGTAGGCATGAGGTCCTGCCGGCTCAACTGAGGCCCCCATCTTCTCTAACACCTTGATGAGTTCCTGTACCTGGTAGTCCTGATCCGCTATTTGAATAAGCGTTGTGCCTGGAGTCTTTGCCGCAAACAACAGAACATTCTCAGTGGCGGTCACGGAAAACTCGTTGAGAATCGTTTCCCGGAGACTCCTGAGAGAAGAAACCTTCATCCCAGCTCCGTTTTTTGAACGCCGGGTCTCAACTCCAAGCTGAGAAAAGGCGTCCAGATGTGTTTCTATGGGCCGAGCTCCGATGATATCTCCTCCGGGTTGAGGAAGATTGACAGTGCCAAAACGCGCCAAAAGAGCTCCCAAAAGGAGGACCGATCCCCGAAACCTGAGAATGGCATCCTTGTCCAGGCTCTCTACATTGAGGGTCTTGGCATTCACTCTCAAGGTTCTCTCGGACATCCACTCTACCTTAGCTCCCATGGAGGCAAGAATCTCAACCATGCGGAACACGTCCTCAATGCGCGGCACATTCTCAATCACACAGTCCTGTGAAGTCAGGATGGTGGCCACCAGCACGGGAAAAGCGGCGTTTTTGGCGCCCCGAACCTCAATCTCCCCAGATAAAGGCTTACCTCCTTGAATGACGAATTTCTCCATGAATCATAGGTATTGTAGCTGAGAATCGCGCCTTTTGCAATCTCAGAAAATCTCGGGCATAATGGAGCGAATGAGAACCAACTCAAAGCGCGCGCTTTTCTTTCTGCTCTCCCTCCTCTTTCTCACGGGAGCTCCCTTTCTCATCCTGTACTCTCAGGGATACCGCATTGACTGGTCAAGGCGATCCCTTTCACAAACAGGAGGCATCTACATTAAAGCGGTTCCCGGCAGGACGCTCGTGCGGGTTGCGGACAGGGACCCGAAGCAAACCGACTTTCTCTTTGGTACCATACTCGTAGACAACCTCCTGGCAGATACAAGCTACGAAGTGACGGTGTCAAAAGAAGGATACCACTCCTGGAACAAAACGCTTGGGGTGCAGCCCCGAGGGGTCACGGAAGCAAAAAATGTCATTCTCATCCCAACCGACCTTGCGCTCACTGAGGTCGCAGGCGGCGTGGGACAGGCCTCCTTTTCTCCCAACGGAAAGTATGCTATTCTCTCGGGCACCGACCTCCTCAACCTGGATACGCACGAGCGCACTCCTCTTTCCTCGTCTCTCGCAAAAGTCATCTGGAGCAGGGAAGGGACGCGCCTCCTCCTGGGAAACTCGGTCTTTACGTTGGAAGACAGCTCGTGTCAGGCAGGATGTGAGGTCACAGGCTCCCTCGGACAAGCAGCATTCTCCCTTGATAGCCTCATTGCGCTATCAGGAACAACGCTACGCCAGATCAACTACGAAACAGACAGTTCTCTGACGCTTACGAAAGACGCTGTCGCCTTTGCCGTCTCTGAAACTGGGAGTGTCTTGTGGATAGACGCAAAGGGCGACGTCTGGAGCTCAACCCCAACCAGAAAGATCTCTGAAACCACGGGTCCTTTCTCCTCTCTGAAGCTTCTGCTCTTCGGGCAAGATGTCTTCCTGCTGGATCGCGAAGGCTTCTCCCTGCTCAAGAACGAGGGAGCATCCCTCATTCTCTCTGGGATAGGACGAACCCTTCTCTCTCCTGACGGCAAGAAACTCGTTCTTGAACGGGGGTCCGAGCTCTGGCTCTACTACCTGAAAGACGAAGAAGGACAGCCAGCAAGGAGAGCCGGGGAAACAGTGTTTCTTACTCGTTTCAGCGAGGCCGTGTCCGATCTCTCATGGGTATCGGCCCACTATCTGGTATTCAGCACCGGAGATCACGTGACGATTATGGAGACCGATACGAGGGACCGCCTCAACTCAGTGGAGATCGCAAACTTCACCTCCCCTGAGGTATTCTGGTCGCAAAGCCAAAAGAAACTCTACCTTCTTTCTGGATCTGTCCTCTCTTCTTCAATCCAACTCCTCCCATAGCAGGAACTCATACTGCCTAAACGAGATTTAGTTACCTACACAAGAAAGCCCCGGCACATTCGTGTGTCCGGGGCTCCCCATTTTCAATACCGTTCAAAATCTAAAGCTTCTCTTCAAGCGCAATGGTAACTGAGATTCTGTCGGCCGTATAATTATAAAGGTAAGCTATGCTTTCCTGCACCTGAGAAGCAGTATTCCGCGCCTGGTTCACTTTCTTGACCAGCGCTTCATCATATCCTCTCTTTTCTGCGAGTTGGCGCAGGTAAAACTGCTCGGTGAGCCGAAGGGTACGTGAAAGATATAACGCCTGTTCGCATGCTCTGGCCACTGAGCGCAGGGATTGGGTATTCATCGACTCGTTCCCAAACTCCAAAGATGCCGGAGGAAGATCCCTAAGTTCTGCTAAAAGTTGTTCGGCGTCTTCCAAAGGAGCTGAAAACGACAGGTTAAACGCCAGTTTCGTTGCCACTCTCTCCCCCGAAAACTCCGAAAACGACGGCACCTCATATTCGTTTGACGTAGTAACTTCTCTCCCCTCTCCGGCAGCAAGCTGCAAAAGTGCCAGCTTGGTCTCCTCAAACTTGGGAGAATTCAGCGAGAGGAACAGGAACCGGCCTCTCCCTTCAGTGGTGGGAAAATCGCATAGATCCAGCGCAACGGAAATCTCAGATTCAAGAGGGGCTCGCTGCGCTTTCAGTTCGCCAAGACGACCCCAAAATACCCAAGAGCCAAAAACCGTTCCCGCAATAAGCGCAAGCTCCAGAACGACTGCCCAGACGAACGTTTTCGTATTGCTCATGGCGGCTACCCAAGAAGCTCCTCAATTGATATGGTGATCTTTGCCTTATTCAAAAATCTCAGGAGATCGTCTCTCAACTGCTCGCTTGGTGAGAAAGCCTGGTTGCGGACATCCGCTATCTTCTCAACCAGTTCTTCTGTCGGCTGCTCTCTGAACTGACTGAGGTAAAGCTTCTCTTCCGCCTGAAGCTGAGAAAGCGAGTTTGAGAGCGAAGTGCATCGCTGGCGCAACGACGTGGTAGTTTCATTCTGCGTGCTCTCATTTTTAAACACGAGATATCCCGGGAGTTTCATGCTTTTCAACTTCGCGGTAAAGGCCTCTGACTCCTCCAGTGGGAGCACAAGAGAAATGCTTGCTGAGCGGGTAGAGGGTCGTGAGGTCCCAAAAAAGAAGTTCGTGTATTCTGATACATAATCAAGCTCTCCTCCCTGGAGCTGAATGAGTGCTTCAATATCAGCCCTGGTTTCTGAAACGTTCGGAGATTGTATGGTGAGAGAATACGTCTGCGAGTCGGTATCGTCCGAAATTTCACAAGACGGAATTAACTCCGGAATGAGCGGTTCGTACAGCGCGCGCTCCTCTGACTCCGCTGTTAAGCGCTCATAGAGGAAAGAGAAAGCCGCAAAGCCAAAGACGGCAGTGCCGATTGCCGCAACTCCTCCGAGAATGAGAGCTGTCAGTTGTATGCCTCGCATGGAGTCATTGTACTATGCTGTGCAGAAGGATAGAAGGCTATCGCTTCCTCCACTGGCGGGCGCGTCTTGCCCGCTTGAGTCCGAATTTCTTTCGCTCCCGCATTCTCGGATCCCGCTTGAGGAATCCTAATCGCTTGAGAAGAGTCCTGAATTCCTTATCATAGGAAACCAGCGCCCGGGAGAGCCCATGCCGCGCGGCCTCGGCCTGAGCCGACTTCCCTCCTCCTCTCACGACAATTGAAACCTTAAAATGATTCGTGTCTCCAATGCGCTCTAAGGGCTCCCTGAGAGCCTGACGCATGTTGAGCGTCGGGAAGTACTCATCCACGGAAAAAGAGCTGTTAATCACAGTACTGTTCGTCTTGGCCGGCCAGATGCGGACCCTCGCCACAGCGGTCTTTCTCCCCCCAACTCCTTCGTGGTAGACCTCCTCGGTTTTACGTTTTGCGCTCACAGTTGCCATCTTACGCCTGCATCGTTAAACGCTTGATCTGCTCTTGTCTAAGCTTGTTCTTGGGAAGCATGCCCCACACGGCTCTTTTCAGCACTTCTTCTGGGCGCTGCTCCAGTAGCTCTCCGGCATTCGCCTCCTTGAGTCCCCCCAGATACCCTGAGTGACGGTAGTACGTCTTTTGCTCTGCCTTTTTACCCGTCAGTTTCATGCGCCCCACGTTCTCTACACGCACAAAGTCTCCCGAGTCCAAATGACGTTCAAAACCGGGCCTCTGCTTACCCCTCAGCAACTCTGCTACCAGTACCGCAAGGCGGCCGACGGGACGTCCCGTAGCATCAAGGGTGTGAATCTCTCTCTCTGGGCCCTGTTGTGCTGTTTTGGCGGCCATGCTACTTCACGAATTCTACGATTGCCATCCTAGCCCCGTCTGACTTGCGGGGACCGCGCTTTACCACTCGCGTATACCCTCCGCTGCGCTCTGAAAACTGGGGAGCGATGGTTTCCACAAGCTTTGATGCTTGTTCCTCGCCGATAGCCGAAGAAAGGTAGCGGCGGGAAGCCAGATCTCCCTTCTTGGCCCGGGTCACCATCCTTTCAACAACACGGGAGGCCTCCTTGGCCTTCGTCTCGGTCGTGGTGATCTTCCCGTGCAGAACAATGGAGCGAGCTAAAGAACGCAGAAGCGCTCCCCTCTGGGAGCTCGGCCTGGAAAACTTCTTTGCTCGGATATTCTTTCTCATTTCTTCTTTGAGGAAACCTTCTTGGCAGGTGCCTTCTTTTTTGCTGCTGTCGCCTTCTTCTTCACGGGAGCCTTTTTCTCAACTACCTGAGACGCTCCCTCCACGCCTTCTTTAATCTGGGAAAACTCTTTCACAAGGATGTCGCAGGCCTGTTCCAGCGCCGCTTCCGGAGACAGCGTACCGTCAGTCTCAATTTCAAGGCTCACCTTGTTGAAGTCCGTTCGGTCTCCGACGCGCGCGTTCTCCACCTTGAAAGCAACCCGCTGGACCGGGGTGTAGATGGCATCCAAAGAGATCACGCCGGCCTCCCGCTTGGCAAGCTTGCGGTCCTCTGAGGCCTCATACCCGATCCCCTTCTCAATCTGTACCTCCACATTGAGCTCGGCCTTCTTGTCCGTGATAGTACAAATCTCCTGATCCCCGTTCATGAGTTCCACCTGAGAAGAAAGATCAAAGTCCTTGCTCTTCACGATTCTCTCCCCCTTCATTTTCAGAGTTGCCGTCTGCGGCTCATCGGAGAACACCTTGAATCTCAACTGCTTGAGATTGAGCAGAATGGTTACAACATCCTCTCTGATGCCGGGCAGAGTGGAGAACTCATGACTCGCGCCCTTGATCTTGACCTGGGTAATGGCTGCGCCCTCAAGGGAAGAAAGGAGCACCCTTCTCAGGCTGTTGGCCACCGTGTGCCCGTATCCGGGGTACAAGCCATCAATCTCAAACGTTCCGACGTTCTTTGCGCTCGAGATGAGCTTTGCTGGTTTGGAAAGTGGAATCATATTGTTGGTGTGTATGTATTACCTTGAATAGAACTCAAAGACAAGGGAGATCTCAACTGACGGAGAGGCCTCCTCCAGGGTCGGAAGCGAGACGACCTCCGCTGACAAAGCTTCCTTGTCAAGCTGGAGCCAGGAAGGAGCGTCGTACTTCTTAAGTCCTGGTTTGATATTCGCTATGTATGTTAAGGCGAGAGAAGAAGGATGTACGGCAATGACGTCTCCAATCTTCACTTGATGAGAAGGCACGTCCATTGGGCGCTTGTTAAGCGTGAGGTGACCATGGGAAACCAGCTGGCGCGCCTGAGGCCTGCTCTGAGCCAGTCCCATGCGAAAAACCGCGTTGTCCAACCTCGTCTCCAGCTTCTGCATGAAAATCTCGGGAGAATTCCCGCTCTTGGAAAGAGCTTCTGCCACGTACCTGGCAAACTGACGCTCCCTCAGGTTGTACTGGAATTTGAGCGACTGCTTTTCCGCAAGCTGTCTTCCATACTCGGACAACGGCCGCGGATTTCGTTTTCGTAATACTCCTTTCTGCATACTTTTATGTTTATACTCTTCTCAGCTTTCTGGCACGCGGACCGTTGTGAGGAATCGGGGTTACGTCCTCAATGGCGGTGAACTCCAGCCCCTTGGTCCCTAAGGTCCTGATCGCAGAGTCCCGCCCAGATCCAATACCTTTCACAAAAACCTTCACGCGCTCCATCCCGCGCGAACGGGCCATGTCAGCTACGGCTTCCGCAACCTTGGAAGCGGCAAAAGGAGTGGACTTCTTCGTTCCCTTGAAACCCGCGCGACCCGAAGACATGGTAAACAGAACATTTCCCTTCTCGTCAGCCAGGCTGATGATCGTGTTGTTGTAGGAAGAGTGAATGTAGATTCTTCCCTCGCTCATCCTTACCTTCTTGACGGAGCGAGCCTGAGGAGTTTTCTCTCCCTCAACTGCTCCCGTTTCCGCTTTTTCAATAATTCGTTTCTTTCCCATGGTTCATTATGTCGGTGAGGAGGTTGGCTTTCTGCCGGAACCCACGGTTTTCCTCACATTTCCCCTCACGGTTCTGGAGTTGGTGCGGGTCTGCTGACCACGAACGGGAAGTCCTTTTGTGTGACGATGACCCCGCCACGAACCGATGTTCTTGAGGCGCCTGACGTTCATCATGATCTTACGCCTTAGGTCTCCCTCGGTCTCATACTTCTTCTCCATGATCTCCCTGATAGCGGCAAGCTCTTCTGGGGTCAGCTTACCGGCGCGCTTTGAAGGATCCACCTTTGCCTCCTTTAAAATCACTGAGACGGAGGCCCGGCCGATCCCGTACACCGCGGTAAGAGCAATGCTTACGGGCTTGTCATCTGAAATTGTTACTCCAAATAATCGGGGCATACAAAAAACTATCCTTGCCTTTGCTTATGCTTGGGGTTTGTGCAAATGATCCGCATTGTTCCTTTTCTCTTCACGATCTTGCAGTCCTTGCATATCTTTTTTACCGAAGATCTGACCTTCATTTTTCTCTGTATACGATTCTTCCCCGATCGTCCTTGTCAGAATTGAGCTCCACCCTCACGGTGTCTCCAGGAAGAATGCGAATGCGGTGCAAACGCATCTTTCCCCCGAGGTACCCAAGAATCTCGTGCCCGTCTTCTACAAGACGAATGCGAAACTGCAGACTTGGCAGGGATTCCAATACCTCTCCGATCCGAACGAGTTTCTCTTGGCTTGTCATTTAGTACCAATCAAATATACCAAGAATCTTCTCGTCAGTCAAGCCGGAGGGTAACTTGGACCCGATTGGGGTCTTTGGGAACCCGCTGGACCCAGAAGGGCCAGAAAGATATGCTCATCTCGGTAATCCCCGGATTTGAGGAGCCCAACGAGGTAGCGGCCTCCCGCTCGGTCTTCCCCAGAAGCTGAGAGGCAATGCTGGAGGTATTAAGATTCTTATACACCTCGCCTTTGAGTGAAACCCTCAAGAGCGACGCGTCTTCCAGGCTCGCTTCAGCTGAAACCTTATTCTCATTGAGCCGCTCCTCATCTCCCACCTGGAGATTAAGAAGGGAAAGCGCGATCTCTTCCATGTCGCCACTGTCGTACGCAAGAGCCGAAAGCCGCACCGTTGCGGCATAGTTAAACTCGCTCACGGGAGTGCCGGCTATAGCCTGGGACTCTGCTTTGACGATCTCACTCACGTATGCGTTTTCAGGCAAAAGGAAGAATGGGGGGAGATCTTCCGCGATCTTGCTCTTTGCCTGGTCAACAAGCTGAGCTATCAGCTGCTCCTTGGCCTTGAGAATATCGGTGTCTTTCACCACCTGCGTCTCTCCCTTGAATCCTTCACTCATGGGATCAAAGGATCTTCCGTACACAAGAGTATAGAGAGAAGAACCAGCTAACCCCGGAAGGGAGAAACTGGAAGCTCCGATGTTGTACTCGGGTCCCGCCTCAGCCGCTTCCACATTCACGTCCAGGGTACCTGGCACCACATTTCCGTCTTTGGTGCTTGCCGATGGTACCACCACGCGCCCCGAACTCCTAAAGAGCTTCCCGTTCTCTGAAAGGAATCTCGTATTTGCCACCAGCGTCTGAGGAGAGGTCCGTTCGTTAAACACGCGAATCACGCCCTTTGCTCTATCTTCTCCAACCGTACTTCCGGTTGCCAGAAAGAGACGCGTTGCCTGGACCTCCTTGATGAAGAGACGAGAGGGAATGGAAAGATTTTCAAGCGACACCTTATCTATTCCCGCGGAGGTTGAGATCTGTACCTCCGTTGAAAGCTGGCGCACCTGAGGATGAATGACGGCGTACGCTGAGGCAAAAAACACGTTGATGACTCCCATGGATGCAACGCCCGCGATCAGGAGAAGCCCGAGGGCATAAGCCCACAAGGGAAAGCGAAAACTCATCGGCTGACGGGGCGTCTTTCTTTGAGCCTTCTCTGGCGCTCTCTCAGCGGGACGCGCGTCCCGCGCACCGGGAGCCCTGACGTCCACAACCTTCATTTCTTTTGCCATAGTGATATTGTACTAAGTCGCTGGCGCTTCTTCAACCCGAGCTCTGATTCTTCTCACCCCAGCTCCCACCGATTCCTGCTTGAGAATGTGAAACTTCCCGATGCTTAGCGTATGTTCAACGTGCGGTCCTCCGCATAGTTCGCGCGAGAATGCTTCTCCTGTCTCGGGATTCTGCGCGGAATATACTTTAACTACGTCGGGATATTTCTCCCGGGGAGAATATAAAGCTCCCAGAGCAACTGCTTTGTGAAAGGGTATCTCTTTATATCCCATATCAAGATTCTGCTTGATTGCTTCGTTCACCGACAACTCTACTTGCCGCACCTCTTCATCCGTCAGCTTTCGGTCAAACGTAAAGTCAAAACGGGTACGTTCTGGAGTGATATCACTCCCTGCCTGATGAACGCCCTCCCCCAGAACCTTGCGCAGAGCCGCCTGCAGTAAATGGGTTGCCGTATGCAAACGCGTGACCACTTGCAGCTCTTCCTCATTCGCCGCCTTCAACTCTCCCGTATCAAGGATGAGTCCATGGCCACCGAATTTCCCCTCTTTCCCAGCTCTTGAAATCTCCTGATGCTTCTCAAATTCTTTTTCAAAATCCTCTCGCATGAGTTCCCTCGCCCTTTCCTTGCCGAACTCTTTTATGATTTCATAAGGCAAACCAAAACTCTCATATAATCGAAAGGCGGCTGCGGCATCAATAACATCTTGGCGCTGCAACTCCTTTAATCCCCTCTCGAGAGTACCTTGGAACTTCTCTTCCTCTTTCTTAAACTCAAAAATGATTTCTGTATTCTTTACTTCCGGATAGAATTTTCCGAATAACTCTTGCACTTCTTTTAGGAAGGATTCAACTCTGAGCGAAGGATAGAGAAACTGGTACACCAGCATACGGCGCACGACCCTCCTTAGTACATATCCTGCTTCTTTATTAGAAGGACGGACTCCATCTGCCAAAAGAAACACTGTGGCTCTCGCATGATCTGCAATGATTCGTTTTATTCGATCTTCTATATCTTGAGGGATAAGAACAATTCCAGGAGGAAATAAATCTGTTTCAAAAACGGAGTCTGTCTTCTGGGCAACCATGGCCAGCCGCTCCAAGCCCATACCAGTATCCACTCCGGGTTTTTTGAGAAGCTCTAGCTTCTTTCCCGCGACACCTGCATCAAGCTCTTCCCTGGAGCCCGGATAAAAATACTGATTAAAGACGATGTTCCATACTTCAATGTCCTGTCCTGCCGCATTCTTGCAGTAGATCTCCGTGGTTGGGCCGCAGGGACCCGAGCTTCCCGTAGGTCCCCAGAACACGTCTTCCATCCCCTGCTCTTCAACTCTGAGCTTTGGGTCCAATGACTTCCATAGAGCAATAGATTCTTCGTCTTTGGGGACACCGATACTGTCTTTTCCTTCAAACACCGTCACAAAAGCAATAGTAAGCCCTAACTCTTTTGTGAGAAACTCGTGCGCGTACGCAATCGCTTCTTTCTTAAAGTACCCCCCGAACGAGAAGTTCCCGAGCATCTCAAAAAACGTAAGGTGGCTCTCGTCTCCCACCTCATCAATGTCAGAGGTGCGAAAGGACTTTTGGCAAGAGGCAACATTCAACCCTACGGGTTTTCCAATGGAGGGATGAATGGTCTTTTCAGGATCAAGCTCTGCGTAGTAGGGCTTGAACTGCTGCATGCCTGCGGTCGTTAAGAGCACGGAGGGATCGTCGGGAACCAAAGAAGAAGAAGGCACGATCGTGTGCCCACGTTGTTCAAAAAACTCCAAAAATCGTTTCCTCAAACTAAGAGCGTCCATATGAGGAAAGTATATCAGAAAAAGAGATTCTCAAAAAGCCGGATTACACAAAGACCCCCGCTCCCACGAGTTCTTCATCAGAGTACATGGCCGCAATCTGCCCCGACGCGACGGCCCGCTGAGCTGAAGCAAAAACAAGTTTTCCCGAACCCTCCATTCCCCCCACGAACCTTGCTCGCACCCCCGGCTGGCGGTAGCGAACCTTCACTCTCAGCTCCCCTAAGGCTTGAGAGAACCACTGAATATCCCGTATCTCGCTCTCGCTCGTTTCCAAATCTTTCTCGTCCCGGCTCACGACAAGGAGGTTCTTTCTCACGTCCTTTGCCACGACGAACCAAGGACCCCCGGAAAGCCCGATTCCTCTTCTCTGCCCAATGGTGTAGGCGAACGCCCCCTGGTGAGTTCCCAAAAGCTTCCCCTTAGTGTCAATAATCCTGCCTTTCTTTGCTGGAATCCGGCTCTTTAAAAACTCTTCAAAATCCAGCTTGCCAATGAAGCACAGGCCCTGGCTGTCGGGGCGTTCGGCCGTTGGGAGCCCAAACTTCTTTGCCAGTTTCCTCACCTGGGGTTTTGTGTACTCTCCAAGAGGAAAGAGCACGCGCGCGAGCACACGGGGAGAAACGCGGGCAAGAAAGTATGACTGGTCTTTGTTGCGGTCTGCGGCTTCCGCAATCCTCCCATTCCGTATCCTGGCATAGTGCCCGGTGGCAAGATACTCAGCGCCCAAATCCATGGCCTTCTCAAAGAGGAGCCCGAACTTAATCTCCCTGTTGCACATAACGTCAGGATTCGGGGTCTCTCCCTTCTCATACCCCTCAATAAGGTACGAGATGACTCTCTCTTGGTACTCATCCACCAGGTCCAGAACATAAAAGGGAATGCCGAGATGCGAGGCCACGGCCCTTGCCATGCGCTCGTCTTCGACAGACGTACAGTGATCCCCTTCGGTCCAGCACCTGAGATGAACGCCAATGACCTCAAAGCCCTCCTTTTTCAGGAGAGCCGAGGCGACGGAAGAATCAACCCCGCCGGACAATGCAACAACCACTCTCTTGTTCATATCAATGTTATGCCATAGTTTGGCATTTTTGCAAGGCACCAACAGCCAGAGCCTATCTCACGAGAACCTGTCAGCTACCGAGGAAGCGGCAAAGGACTCAGGCTTGATTCTCGGCTCAAATCCGTTCCCCCGGATGAGTCCTGTCACTTCGCGGATCATGTCTTTGGTCTTCCCGTGCTGGCCTATATCAGCATGGATGTACTCAAACTCATACTTGAGACCCTCTGCGGGCTTTTGCAGAACGCTCCTCAGCTCAAGGGCGAGTTCGCACGAAAGGAGAACCTCCTGGAGAATTCTGTCATGCAGGTTGTAGAATTTGCGCCCCTCAGGATATCTGACCCGTTGGAGAAAGAAGCGCCCGCCCTCTCCTCTCCTCAAGACAACCATGACCAAAGGAAAAGTGGGCTCTGCTGTGGCAGAAGAGTCGCAGCCCACGATGACCTCATATGCTTTCTCGGGGTCCTCTCGCATATAGCTGACCATCTCGTCAATTGCTTTTGTAAAACTCATGACCCCCTTTGTGGGGTTGTAGAACGTGCCAGCAAAGATTGTTTCCATACGGCATATCCTACCTGCCCTGCCCCTTTCTGACAAGAGCCGAGAACTCGGAAGCTTTCAACGATGCTCCTCCAACAAGCACACCGTCAATACCCTGAATACCCATGAAATCAGCTACATTGTCTGGCTCAACGCTCCCCCCGTAGAGCACGGGAACTGGGCGAGAACCAAAGAGGGCTCTGAGAACTCTTCGTATCTCCCGTACGGGGCCTGCCAAATCAGAAGCTTCAGCCTCCCTCCCTCCCTTGGTCGTGCTGATGGCCCAGACGGGCTCATACACCACGAGAAGGCGCTGGGCATCCTTCCTATCCAGTCCCTTGATTAATTGCTTGAGCCGAGTCCCCAACTGAACGTGGCTCCCCTTCTTCTCCTCGCCCACGCAGACAACAGGCCTGAGGCCAGCTACGAGAGCCATACGAATCTTCGCTTTCACCTGCTCTGCCGTTTCACCAAGATACTGCCTGCGTTCTGAGTGTCCAAGAATAACGTAGGAACACCCAAGAGCCCTGAGCTGGATTGGAGAAACCTCCCCCGTATAGGCCCCCTTCTTTTCCCAAAAGCAGTCCTGAGCTCCGATCTTTATGAATGGTGCGGCTCCAATCTCACCCAGGAACACAAAGGACGGGCAGATGACGACCTCAGCCCCTTTCACCCCCTTCACTCCCCTGGCCACGCTCAAAGCCAGCGCCCGGGCTTCCCTGAGGGTGTCAGGATTCATCTTCCAGTTTGCAATGTAGTACTTCTTACTCATGCCGCCTTTGCTTGACGCGATGGATCACAAACCATGCGAGTCCAACAGCCAAGACAATCGCGATGGCCCAGTCAAACTTCCGAAAGTACGTCTCCAGCATATCCCAATTCTCCCCCGCGACAAAGCCGAGGTACGTAAGAAGAAGACTCCAGAGAAAGGACCCTGCCAAAGTATACAAGGAAAACTTCCAGACGTTCATGCGGGCCAAGCCCGCGGGAAATGAAATGAAGGTGCGCACGATCGGCAGCAAACGGGAGAAAAACACCGTTGCCGTTCCGTACTTTTCAAACAAGCGTTCTGCTGACCCAATCTCTGTCCCGGAGAGGAAAAAGAAGCGGCCGTATCGTTCAAGGAATGGGCGCCCTCCCCAGAGGGCCGCGTAGTATGAAAGAAGGGAGCCCGCCAGGTTCCCAAGGGCGCCGGCCACAACCACCCAAAAAAACATCAGGTTGTCTCGCACAACGAGAAAACCGGAAAAGGGCATGATGATCTCAGAAGGCACGGGAATATTCGCTGACTCGACAGCCATCAGAATAAAGATGCCAGTGTACCCCGTAGCCTCAATGACGGAGATGACGAACGCTGCCAGATAAGCAAGGATGGTTTCCATACTCAGCTCTTACGCAGAATTCCGGCTGCTTCTTCTGGCGCTATGGTTGATATTTGAATCCCGGTTCCGACTTCAAACCCTCCCCAGTTCATCGTCTTTGGCAAAATCTCCCAGTGCCAGTGATAGTGGTCGTACTTCTGGCGGTCAGCCGGGGCCGTGTGCAAAAAGTAGTTGTAGTCAGGATCTCGCATCGCCTTTTTGAGCTTTCTCAGGGCAACCTGGAAGGCCTCAGCCAGCGCCACCTTTTCCTCTTCCGTGATCCACTCAAAGTATGCTGAGTGCTCTTTGGGAATAATGCGCATCTCAAAGATGCCGCGGGGAGCAAAGGGACAGATCACTGCCATGCGCTCATTTTCAAAGACAACCCGCTTTTTGTCTTTCAGGTCCCACTCCAGCATCACGCAGTGGGCGCACGTCGCGTGCTCTGCATAGTATGAAGCCGAACCATTCAGACTGCGCCTCAGGTCGGGATCCAGCACGGGATTGGCGATGAGTTGGGAGTGAGGGTGAAACAAGGAGGCTCCTGCATAGAAACCCTTGTTCTTGAAAATGGCTATGTGATTGATGAGCTCCACATTCATCACCTCAAGGTAGCGCTTTTGATACAAATCAAAGAGCTCTTTCACTAGCGGGAGCGGGAGATCCGGGATCTCCTTTCTGTGATGGCGCGTGACAATGACCTCGTGGTATCCAACCCCCTGCATGACAGAGTACGGCCCCACGAGCTTGGTCTTGAGGGCTTTTTGCGGAAAGAAAGCAGGATACTTGTTAGGAATGGAGATTGTGGTCCAGTCCTTTGGGGAAGAACCGCTCTGAGGGAGCATCACCTGCTCTCCGTGCAGATAGGCAAGCGTCGGGGACTCCTGCTTTGCCATAGTTTCAAACGGGCACTTCTCCAATGAGTCATCCAGAGGAATGCGCCTTTCTTCAAAAGGCCTCTTTCCTCTTGCCCTGGATGTTGCAATGACAACCCAGTCCTTGGAAACCAGGTCCAGTCGCAGCTCGGAGTGCTTTTTCTCTTTATCTGTCATATACCCCAAGAATCATATTGAGTCTTATCTGAAATACCTCAAGGAGCATACGGACCATCCCGGAAAACTTGACCTTGCTGTCAGGATCATTCACCCATCTCACCGGAACCTGTTTGATGCCGTAGCCGCGCTTGCCAGCCAGCACGAGAAGCTCCACGTCAAATGCCCACCTATCAATTCTCACTGAAGGAAAAATATCCTTGGCTGCTTTGGCCGAAAAGGCCTTAAAGCCGCACTGGGTGTCCCAGATGCCCCAGAGCCCGGAGACCACCTGCACAATGAGGTTAAAGACATCCCCAAGCCGCCTCCTGAGCCAGAATTGAGGAACCGCAATGACCGCTCCCGCAATATCGCGCGAGCCAATCACAACACCAGCTCCCTTCTCAAACTCAGGAAACATTTTTTCAATGTGATCCACACTGGTCGCGTTGTCAGCGTCCATGAACAATCGTATCTCCCCTGACGAGGCAAGCATTCCCTCTCTCACCGAGTATCCCTTCCCCCGATTTTCCTTCCTGTCTATGACCATGACTCCTGCCTTCTTTGCGGCCTCCGCTGTTCCGTCCTTTGACCCGTCTGAAACCACAATGATCTCAGATTCATACAACTGCCCGGCCAGATACCCTCCCACCTCTTGAAGGGTTCCGGGCAAGCGCTTTTCCTCGTTGTACGCGGGAATGATGACAGAGAGACGAATCATACAAGAACCAGTATACCAAGAATCAAAAAACGGGGCTACTCCCCGCTTCTGATTCTCGTGAGCACCTCGCATCCATCTGCGGTCACGGCAATCGTGTCTTCAAAGTGAGCCGAGAGGGAGCCGTCCTTCGTCTTGAACCCGCTCCCGTCCTCCATCTTTTCTAACTCCCCGGATCCCTCAGCGAACATGGGCTCAACGCAGATCACCATGCCCTCCTTCAGCTTGAGTCCCGCGTGCCGCTTGCCTTCGTTGAACACCTTTGGTTCCTCGTGCAGTTCTCTTCCGATGCCGTGCCCGCACAAGCCCTGGGCTATCCCATACCCCTGATCCTTGGCCAGGCGCTCAATCGTGTTCCCGATATCTCCCAGCGTGCCACCGGGCCGAATCTTTTTGAGGGCAAGCTTCCCCGCCTTTTTGGTGACGCGGATGAGACGCCGCGCCTCTCTGGACACCTCGCCCACGGGAACCGTGCGTGCCATATCCAGATACATATCTTTGAAGATGAGGCCGATATCCAGGGTGACGATGTCTCCTTCTTTGAGAACCCGGTCTGAGGGAACCGCGTGCACGAACTCCTCGTTCACACAAGTGCACAAGGTTGCAGGGAATCCTTCGTATCCCTTGAACGCCGACTTAGCCCCTGCCTTGAGAATCAGCGACTCAGCCGCTCTGTCCAGTTCCTTGGTCATGATCCCAGGGCGAACCTGAGCTAAAAGCAAAGACAGAATGTCAGCCAACATCCTGCCGCCCTCCCGCATGGCCAGAATCTCTTCTTTCGTCTTGATCATGCAACGCCGAGCTTAGACAGAATCTCTTGATGAACGTCCTCAACGGACTGCTCCCCGTTGATATCCACCACTACCCCCTTTGCCCGATAGAAATTCAGGGCGGGAATAACATCTTCCTCAAAGATATCAAGTCTGCGCTGAATATCATCTCGGTCGTCGTCGTGCCTTCCGCGTTTGAGAAGGCGCTCCATTGACTCGCCAGGCGAGATATCAATGTTGAGGACCACGAGGTTCTTGTCCCATCCGTAAAAGGCCAGCGCTTCATCTAGCATATGGGCCTCGTAGAGCTTGCGTGGAGAGCCATCAAGCAAGACGCCCTTGAGGTCCTGTTGTTCGTGAAGACGCTCTAGGGCCGACATCCAGAGCTGGAAGACCATAGGCGTTGGAACCAGATCCCCTCTGTCCATAATGGAGTGGAGCTTCCTGCCGACAAAGTCGTCCGTCTTCGTGCGCTCCCGTAGCAAGGCCCCAGAACTAATGTGAGCCAAGCCAAACTTCTCTTCCAATAGATTAGCCTGCGTTCCTTTTCCAGAACCCGAACGCCCGAGAAGAATGAAAAAGGCGGGGCGTTTATCCTCAAAGAGTGTCATATTCCCGCATCTGCACTTGAGATCTGATCTGACGCATGGTGTCTAGGGCAACTGAGACCAAGATGAGGAGGGCGGTTCCCCCGACCAGGAAGTCCAGCGCCTGAACGCCGGTGAGACCCTGCACGATTGAAGGAAGTACAGCAACCACTCCCAGGAACAAGGCCCCAATGAGCAGGACCCGGTTCAAGATAAAGTAGAGAAAGTTTGCCGTTGACTCCCCTGGCCGAACTCCAGGAATGAAACCCCCCGATTTTTGGAGATTGGAGGAAATCGCCTTGGGGTCAAAGGTCACCGCGGTGTAAAAATAGGTGAAGAGCCCGACGAGCAGGAAGTACGAGATCCCGTATGCCCAAGGGTTAGCAAAGAATCCCTGAACGGCAGACATCACAGTTCCCAGGACTCCTGAAGCGCCGGCAAAAAAGGAGGCGATCATGCCCGGAAAGAGCAGAATGGACAGGGCAAAAATAATAGGAATGACGCCAGCTGGGTTCACGGACAAAGGCAGATAGGTGGAGGCTCCTCCATAGAGCTTGTTGCCCCGCACGCGCTTGGCGTAGGAAACGGGAATGTTGCGCCTCGCCTCTGTGATGAAGACCACTCCGGCTATGATGGCAACTGCCATGAGAAAGAACGCCGTGTACGGCAGGAGCCTTGTGAGGTCCCATCCGAAGAAAAGCTGGCCGAGAGAGCTCGGGAGGGAGGCAACTATACCGGCAAAGATCAAGAGGGAAACGCCGTTCCCGATCCCCTTCTCCGTAATCAGCTCACCCAACCACATGAGCAGGACGGTGCCGGCCGTGATGGTTGAGAGGGCAACCAGCCAACTCAGAGGAGAAACCATGGAGACAGCTCCCTCTCGAGACAGGAGAGTGAGGAAGCCGTATCCCTGCAGGAGAGCGAAGGGAATGGTCAGGAGGCGTCCGTACTGGTTGAACTTGGCTCTCCCCTGCTCTCCCTCCTCCTTGTACAGGCGCTCTAAGGGAGGAAAGATCATAGTTGAAAGCTGCATGATAATAGTGGCGGTGATGTACGGCCCCACCCCGAGCATGACGATGGACAAACTGTCCAAGGCCCCTCCCGTAAAGACATTGAGGAGGCCGAAGAGCTGATTGCCCGAGAAAAACTGTCTCAGGCGCTCAGCATCAACCTCCGGAATGGGGATGTTCGCCATAATGCGGAACAGAGCGAACACCGCCAAGACAAAGAGCACCTTTATCCGGAGCTCCTTCAGTTTCCAGATTTTTGAAGCAAAGTTTAAGAAATTCATTTCACCGATCCTCCTGCCTTCTCAATTGCAGCTTTTGCGGTAGCTGAACACCCGCACCCCTCAACCGTGAGCGCCTTGGTGAGTTCTCCTGATCCCAAAAGCTTCACGAGTTTTGCACCCCTGGGCGCCAAACCCCGCTTTACCAGCTCAGCTGGACTCACCGTCTCCCCGGCCTGAAAGTTCTTCTCTAGGACGCCAAGATTGAAAGACGGAAGAGTAGAACCCGATCTTGCCCGGTATCCTCTGAGCTTATGATACCGCTTGATTGACTCCCTGACCAGCGGCTGAAACCTGGCGCCGGACCTGGACTTTTGTCCCTTCATGCCACGTCCCGAATACGTGCCGCGCTTGCCTCCTCGGCCAATCCTCTTTGAGGATTTCTTTGCGTGCTGTGGACGGAGTTCGTGTGCTCTCATGGTTTTGGTTTCTGAAGTTTCGACAGTGCGTGAATTGTCGCCATGGCATTGTTGAGCTGGTTGCTCGTACGGCTTGTGAACTTTGCTGAGATGTCATGAATCCCCGCCTTCTCGCAGATGACGCGTACCGCTCCCCCGGCAACCAATCCCCTACCCTTCTCCTGGGGACGCAAGAGCACCTTGGAAGCTCCAAACTTCGCTGACACCTCATGAGGGATGGTGCCGTCCACCATGGGAACGGTGATCAGCGCCTTCTCTGCCTGCTTTGAGGCCTTAGCTACGGCCTGCGCCACGTCCAATCCCTTAGCCACGCCGACTCCGACTCTCCCCTTCTTGTCTCCGATAACAATGGTCGCGCGGAAACGGAACTTTCGTCCACCCCCAGTGACTCTCGTGACGCGCGCCAAATCCAAGAGCTTTGAGTCAAACTCCTTTTCTTCCCTGGGCCTTCTGGGCCTGCGATCTCCCCGTTGGTCTCGTTGCTGTTGTGGTCCTCTTCGTTCCATGGTTCTAGAGTTTCAATCCTCCTTCTCTCGCTCCCTCGGCTACCGCCTTGACGTTTCCGTGATAACGATAGGGTCCCCGATCAAACACTGCCTGCTCTATCTTCGCCTTTTTTGCCTTTTCGGCAATCAGTTGTCCAAGCTTGCGGGAGGTTTCCTGACCAAGACGCACTGAAGCTCCAAGCTCACTATCCTTGACTGAGACAATGGTCTTTCCCGTGGCGTCGTCAATGAGCTGAAGAGAGATGTGTTTATTGGAACGGAAAACCGAGAGACGGGGGCGTTCATGAGTCCCCTGTACGCGAGAGCGCACCCTTGAGCTCCTCCTTTCCTTCTGTTCTTGTTTCAGTATCTTTCCCATATCATTCTATGCGGCTCCCGCGGCTCGCTTTCCGAGCTTGCGGCGCACGATCTCTCCTTCATACCTGATTCCCTTGCCCTTGTAGGGTTCTGGCGGCTTGACTCTTCTTATCTCAGCGGCAAAGCCGGTCACCTTCTGCTTATCAATGCCAGAAACAACAACCGTGCTCTTCTCCACGGCAACTTGAACCCCGTCTGGCGGAGTCAACTTGACGGGATGCGAGAATCCCAACTGCATGACGAGATCCCCCCCATCCTCCACGACGGCTCGGTATCCGACTCCCTCAATCTGAAGCCTGCGCTCAAATCCATTCGTGACCCCCTCAAGAAGATTAGCGACCAGAGAGCGCTCCAAACCCCAGAGCGAACGCTCCGTCTTTGTTGGGTTTTCTGATACTTCAAAAATCAGCTTCCCATCTTCCTGCCTCACTCTAACTTCATCGTGGAGCTTGCGTTCAAGCTCTCCCTTGGGGCCCTTCACGGCAACGCCGTTCTCCTTGATCTGCACCTCTACCCCGGCAGGAATCTCAATTGGTTTTGATCCTACTCTGCTCATATTACCAAACTTCTCCAAGTATTTCTCCTCCAAGCTTCTGTCCTCGCGCTTCAGATCCTGACATAACGCCCTTTGATGTTGAAAGGATGGATACGCCGAGGCCTCCCTTCACGCGCCTAATCCGGGTCGCTGGAGCATATATCCGCTGTCCAGGACGAGACACACGAGCGATGCCGGCGATTGAGGGGAGTCCATCTGCATACTTTAAGCGCATGCGGATTACCTGCCCCACCTTCACCTTTCTCACCTCCACGTCCTGCACAAACCCAGAGCGCTCAAGAAGCTTGGCGATCTGCAGTTTGAGCTTGGAAGAAGGAATCTCAACGGCTTCTTTGGCGACCGCCTGAGCATTCCTGATCCGTGTGAACATGTCTGCAATTGGATCTGTCATATTACCAGGATGATTTCTTAATACCGGGAATTAATCCTTTATTCGCCATCTCTCGAAAGCATATGCGACAGAGATCAAAATCCCTCATGTATCCTCTCTTCCTCCCGCACTTAAAGCATCTCAAGCTCACCCTCGTTGAGAACTTTGGCGTGCGTTTTGACTTTGCTATTTGCGACTTTTTGGCCATGCTAGTGCTTCTCCATGGGAAATCCCATCGCCTCAAAGAGCTTGACGGCCTCTTCTCTGCTCTTGGCCGTGGTCACAATCGTCACCTCAAGACCAAATATGCTCTTGACGCTCTCGAGAGAGATCTCAGGAAAGAATATATGTTCTTTTATCCCAATCGTCAAATTCCCGGCTTCATCAACCGCCTTCAGGCTCAAGCCCTGAAAGTCGCGCGAGCGCGGCAGTACCGCGTGGATGAGACGGGAAAGAAAATCTTCCATGCGCTTCTTTCTCAGTTGCACCTTTGCCCCCACGGGAACCCCTTTTCTGAGCTTGAAGGAGGCAATGGACTTACGAGCCGCCGTCAAAGAAGGCTTCTGGCCCGCGATGACGGCCAGGTCCTTGAGGATGTTTTCAGCAAGCGCCTCGGCTTCTCCCTTCGTTTTCCCCGCGGTCAAGCGCCCAAAACTTGTGTTGATTACCACTTTTTCAATCTTCGGTACGGCCATCACGCTCTTGTACCCGAAGGCCTCCTTCAGTTGAGGAATCGCGACGGTCTGATATGTCTGCCTCATGGTCTTCATATGGCCTTTTGACACATCTTGCATACTCTGATCTTGCTCTTTCCCTCACCCTTCACGGCAACTCTGGTTGCCTTTCCGCAGTGAGGGCAGACGAGCTTAAGGTTGGAGACCTGGAGAGGAGCTATAACCTGAATAATCTGGCCCTTTTCTCCTTGACGCTTGCCTCTCGCGTGCCGGGTCTTCACATTGATTCCTTCAACAAGGACCCGTCCCTCAACTCTCAAAATCCGCTCAACCTTGCCCTTCCTGCCACGGTCCTTGCCTGAAATAACAAGAACGTTGTCTCCCTTCCTGATTTTCATACGACTTCGCTTGCCATCGTTGCTATTTTCCCAAATCCCTTTTCCCTTACTTCCCGCGGAATGGGACCGAAGATTCTCCCTCCCCTGGGCTCGCGGTTCGCATCAATAATCACGGCCGCGTTTTCGTCAAAAGAAATGTATGATCCGTCGCTCCTGCGGTATGCTTTCCTCTGGCGCACAACAACGGCACGAACAATCTCATGCTTCTTGACGGTACGCCGGGGCTCTGCCACCTTGACTGAGGCGACAATGATATCACCTAACTGGGCCACGCGCTTGCGCGTTCCTCCGATAACCCTAAAACACTGGATAATCTTTGCTCCCGTGTTGTCGGCAACCTTCAATCTGGTTTCGGGCTGGATCATGATATCTTCTTTATGACAACCCACCGCTTCTCCCGGCTTTCAGGAGGCGTCTCTTCAATCTGCACCGTGTCTCCAGTCTTGTACTCGTTGTTCTCGTCATGCGCCTTGTACTTGGTATGTGTGCGAAAACGCCTGAGGTACTTTGGATGGGCCTTCAGACGCTCAACCCGAACCACGACGGTCTTATCCATCTTATCTGAAACAACAATTCCTGTGAGCCGTGTCTTTGGCATATTATTTCTCTCGGAGTATTGTTAAAATTCTCGCAATGTCGCGCTTGGTCCTCCGCAGGTCATCAATATTCTTCACCTTTCCCGCAGCCATGTCAAACTTCATGCTGTTGAGCTTTTCTCGCAGGCTCCTTAATTCCTGCTCTGACTGATCTTGCGACTTTTGTCTGATCTCTCCTGGTTTCATAATTATCGTTTGATAAACTTCACGGATACGGGAAGCTTGGCTGAGGCCTTGCGAAACGCCTCCTTTGCCATTTCTTCTGGAATACCATCAACTTCAAAAAGGACTCTGCCGGGGCGCACCGTGGCCACGTAATGGTCCGGAGCTCCCTTCCCTCCTCCCATGGGCGTCTCGTCCCCCTTCTTGGTCACGGGCTTGTCGGGAAAGATACGGATCCACATCTTACCCCCCTTCCTGAGGTAGCGAATAATCGCACGCCTGGCAGCCTCAATCTGGCGGGAAGAAACCCATTGTGCCGAAGTAGCCTTCAATCCGTAGGCACCGAACGAAACCTCGGTTCCCCGCAAACTCACGTCCCTGTTTCGGGACCTCCCCTTGTGCCACTTTCGATGTTTTACCTTCTTTGGAGCTAACATGGCAGTTAGGATTCAAACTTCTCTCCCTTGTACATCCAGACCTTCACGCCAATGGTTCCGTAGGTCGTTTTTGCCTCTGTCAAAGCATAGTCAATATCAGACCTCAGGGTCTGCAGGGGAAGGCGCCCCTTTCTCGTTGTCTCTCTCCTTGCAATGTCAGCTCCCCCCAGACGCCCCGCAATATCAATACGTGCTCCCAAAATCTCCTTATTCGCCATGATCTTGTTCATGGTCTGACGCAGTGTCATGCGAAAGGGTTTTCTGTGCTCTAACTGCTGGGCAATCCACTGACCCGACAGGGCCGAAGAGGTCCAAGGATTCTTAATCTCCCGAATCTCCAAGCGGAGTTCTCCCTGCGCAAGTTCGTGCCCTGCCTTTGTTCTCAGGATGTTCATAAGATCCTTGCGCATCTCCTCAACGCCCGATCCTCCCCGACCGATGATGAGCCCTGGGCGGGAAGAGTTAATAATCACGTTGAGCTTGCCCGCAAAGCGTTCAATCTCAACTGAAGCGACACCCATATCGTGCAGGCGCTTCTCAATATAGTCTCGAATGAGAAAATCCCCTTTGAGAAACCCCGCAGGGCGCCCCTTCGTCATCCAACGGGACATCCAGTCGCCGGCCTTCCTCAGTCTGAATACTTTTGGGTGAACTTTGTGTGCCATGGTTAGATCACTTTTCTTCTGAATATCCTACCAACGCCTCCTCTCCTCTGCTCTGCCTTCCTCGATCGAACATCAGGGCGCCTGGAGTCTCGTGCTTCTCCCGTCTTTTTTTCCACCTCAACGGGTTCCTCGGCCTTGACCGGGCTAGCACTCCGGGTTTTTTTGACCGCTTTCCCGATCTCCAGCTCCAGGGAAATATGAGAGCTCTTCTTTTGAATCTGATACGCGGCACCACGCGCCCGAGCGCGCCAGCGCTTGAGCTTGGGACCTTCGTCCACCGTAATCTTCACAATCTTCAACTCAGACGGATTCACCTCATACTGCTGCTGGGCCGAGGCAATGGCTGAATTGAGAAGCTTGCGGATGGGGTCCGCTCCCTTTTTGGTCGTAAACTGAAGCTGAGTCAGCGCGTCTGACGCCTTCTTGTTGCGGATGAGATCTGCGACCAGCCTGACCTTCCGCGGGGCAATCCTGATGTATTTTACTGAAGCTCGTGTGTTCATGCTACTTCTTTTCCTGTTCCAGTTCCTTTTGCATCTTGCCTCCGTGTCGGACAAACTTGGTGGTCGCAGCGAACTCTCCCAGCTTGTGCCCGACCATCTCTTCTGTGGGCTTGACCTGAATAAACTCCTTTCCATTGTGCACGGCAAACGCGTGTCCGATCATCTCAGGAGAGATGACGGCAGAACGCTCCCAGGTTTTAATCAACTCTACTTCGCCTGGCTTCTTGCCCTCCACGCGCCTTTGCAGACGCTCTGAAACGTAGGGTCCTTTTTTGAGTGATCGTGCCATATGCTCTACTTCTTCTTTTTCTTCTTCCTGCGTTTCACAATCAGCTTGTCCGTCCACTTGCGCTTTCTTGTCTTGACTCCCAAGGCGGGCTTGCCCCACGGGGTCTTAGGGTGCTTCATACCGATTCCGCTTCTTCCCTCACCTCCCCCATGCGGATGGTCAACAGGATTCATGGCACTGCCGCGAACCGTTGGGCGCCAACCTTTCAATCTGTTGCTCCCTGCTTTTCCTATATTCTTATACCTGAACTCGGGATTTGAAACCATGCCAACCGTGGCAAAACTCTGCTCTGAAACCTTCCTTATCTCAGAAGACGGCAGGGCAAGATGCACGAATCCTCCCTCGTGAGCAAGCACCTTGGCCTCAGCCCCGGCTCCCCTGACGATTGAGCCCCCGGAACCTGGCATGAGCTCAACTGCGTACACCGAGGTTCCAACCGGAAGGTTCTTGAGCCTCGTACGGTTGCCGGGATTCACCTCCACCTCTTCTGCGCAGAGTACGGAATCCCCTTCTTTGAGTCCGTGGGCCGCCAGCTGGTAGCGCATCTCTCCATCCTCGTGCTCGACTAAGGCCAAAAAGGCGTTCCGGTTCGGGTCATACTCAACAGCTCGGATCACTCCCGGCACGCCAAGCTTTTCCTGTGCAAAGTCAACCCTGCGCCAGAGCTTGCGGGCACCTCCACCCCGGTGGCGGACGGTGATCCTCCCTCTCTGATTTCTCCCTCCGGTCTTCTTGAGGGAGACTAGGAGACTGCGTTCCGGCTTTTTCTTTGAAGTTCCTTTCATGGCTATCGCGGCATAATCTCAATCTCCTGGCCCTTCGCAAGCTGGACGAGCGCCTTTCTGTACCCCTTCTTCACTCCCTTGGTCTTGCCCAGACGAATCGACTTGCCAGGAATCTTAATCATCCTCACTCCCACAACCTTCACGCCGTAGGTCTTTTCCACGGCCTCCTTCACCTGCCCCTTCGCGGCCCTTGGGGAAACCTTAAAAACGTATACCCCCCGTTCGGCCAGGGAACCGGCCTTCTCTGTTACATGGGGACGCTCCAGCACACCAAGAGAACTGAAGCGAACCACGGCCTGCTTCCTCTCTTCCTTCACGGGCTCCTCTATCAACTCGGCCTTCGTGGTCTTCTTTGTTTCTTCTTTTTTACGAAATGGGTTCAAGGCTACCATATTACTTCACAAAGGTCTTTTCTAATACCTCAACTGACGCTTTTGGCATGATTACATACTGGACTGAAAGCAGGTCCAGACAGTTAAGTTCCCGCGCCTGCACGGGCTGAATCTTCCTGAGGTTGCGGGAAGAACGGATGAGATCCTGCTCCATGCCCGGGAGCACCAGGAGACCCGATCCCATGGCTGAAGGAAGCTTAGCCAGGAATCCCGCCATGAACTTGGTCTTGGGAGCCTCCAGCTTCACGTCATCTGTGAGAATCACATGATCCTCCTTCGCCTTGGCCGTGAGGACCATAGCTAAGGCCTTTCTTCTCATCTTGGCGTTAATCTTCTTTGAAAAATTCTCTCGTCCAGTAGGGCCAAAGGTTACTCCTCCTCCTTTCCATATGGGAGAACGATTGGAGCCGTGGCGGGCCCGCCCTGTCCCCTTCTGCCGCCAGGGCTTTTTACCTCCGCCCGACACCTCGCTTCGGTCCTTCGTCTTGGCCCTCACAATGCGCCGATTCGCCATTTGGGAAGTAGCTACCTGATGCACCAAATCCTGATTCATAGCAACCTCAAAGAGCTGCTTTGGGAGCTCCACCTCTCCCGTCTTCTCACCTGCCATGTTATACACAGACGTCTTCATCGCTTTGAAACTACCTGGAGCAAGGTCCCTCTTGGGCCTGGAACCGCTCCCTTCACGGCCAGCACATTCCCTTTCTCGTCAATCTTCATCACTTTGAGGTTCTTGACCGTCACGCGGTCAGCTCCCATGTGGCCCGGCATCTTGCGGCCCTTGATCACCCGCTGAGGGAAGGCAGAGCCCACGGACCCCAAGGTTCGGTGTTCGTGCTTGACACCATGACTGGCGTTCTTCCCTGAGAACCCGTGCCGCTTCACTCCTCCCTGATATCCCTTTCCCTTGGATGTTCCTGACACCTGGACCATCTCTCCCTCTGTAAAAATAGAAACAGAAACCTCATCTCCTGGTTTCTGCTCTGAGCCCCCGTTGCGGAACTCGCGAATGTGGCGAAATTGCTTTCCGTTCTTGGACTTCATCTGTTTTGCCTCTACCAACGCCTCAAAGCCAAGCTGAAGCGCCTCATACCCGTCCTTCTCTTTGTTCATCACTCCCACAACGAGACAAGGACCAGCTTGAATCAGGGTAACCGGGGTCACGGTTCCGTTCTCAGCGAAGACCTGCGTCATGCCAATTTTTCTGCCCAGTATTGCTTTCATGTCCTTTCACAAAAAACACGGGGTATCAGCCCGTATGAGGGATCTGGTACTCCAGTCGTTCACAAGTAAACGACAAACTTCATACGCTCAATTATATTGCATGCCAGAGAAAATGTCAATATCCAAAAAGAAAAAGGACGGCTATGCCGCCCGTCCCCTGCCGCCTTGCCCCCGGCACTTGGCAGACAAACTGGGAGTGATATGCGCTCCTACTGAAAGGATGGCGTTGCACCGAGGGTTCCGGCACGCGCCAACGTGCGCGTCTCCGTTCCTGCTCCAGTCAATGGGACATCCTCGGGCCTTCGCGGTCTTTGCGACATCCTTCTGACGTCCTGTGGCGACACGTGCCTTCTTGCTGCTCGCGGGATGTCCTCGCCGGGACATACACACCCTTCCACTAGAGCCCTTCGCTACCTGGCACTATAAGGGAAAATATCAGAAGGGTCAAGAAAACCGCCCCTTGAGGGGGCGGAAACCAACTGCTTGGTTTTCGCGGGCGATTTAGGCGGAGCTCTGCGGAGCCGTAAAAGAATCGCCCAGGGAGCTCACATCTTAATCTCAATGTCAACACCAGCAGTTGCCCTCTTAGGATTTGGGCCGAGAAGCAAAATAGCGCCTCGCAAGCCATGCGCCTCCAAGAATCATAACAAACGCCAGCAGGATTCCAACCAGCGCGTTGTTCGTTCCCAAGGTAACGAGTTCGCCGATCGCCGCCGCCAGTCCAAGCCGCATTTCAGGCTGCTTTTCCTCTTCTGTTATAGAAGGAGTCTCCTCAGCAGTTTCCTCGGCTCCCGGCTCTTGCTCCTGAATTTGTGGGGCTTGCTCTTCTGTTTGCTCCTCCGCTGGCACTGACACGGCGCTCACAAGAACGGATGCTTGAACAGGAGCCGTACTCAAGACGTTCTGGTTGTTTGCGTCCAACGCCAACGAGTTGCCGCTGTTTAGAGTAATCGTCCCGTTGCCGCTCTTTTTTGCGAGAAACGACACCGTTCCGAAAGTGGCCGCCGAAGATATACCTCCCGGGTGGCCCGCGGTTTTTATAAACACTCCATTCGTATTATCGGTAAGGTCGTAACCGGATTGAGCAAGCGGCATCCAGCTCGGCGCGAAAGTGAATGACTTTACTTCCAAAAGGTCAGCAGGATAGTGAAGTTCGGTTTTTGCGGTATAATTTTTCACTCCTTGCGGGTTTACCCCAATCGTAAGGGTAAAGGTTTGTCCTTGGCGCACGCTCACATTGACCGGCGTAAATGATACGCTGGTCGCGGCGAGAGCCGGCGCGGCAATAGCCATTACCCCGAACGCTCCCAGTAAAATTGTAAGTAAATATTTTTTCATAGTAATTTTAGAGTGTCCAATTAATCATCAGTAAGTTGAATTCAAAGACATCGACTTTGCCATTGCCGTCAAAGTCAGCAACATTGCCAGTACCGGTTTTCCCCCAGTTGACCATCAAGGAGTTAAAATCCAAAACATCAATCTTGCCATCTTTGTTAGCGTCAACTTTCTGCGCGGCCGCGCTCAAAGGCGATGTAGGAGTAGAGGGGGTTGTTGCTCCACCTCCGCCTCCACTACCACCAGTGCTTCCACTCGGCGTCGGAGTTGGTGTCGGAGTTGAAGTAGGTGCAGGAATAGTAAGATTTAGTTGGCTAGAATTGCCGTTTGTAAAAGTCGCTGTTTCATTTGCTTTAGTGCCATTAATATAGAATTCAACTGTTTTCCCGGCATTCACTCCTTCGTTATCAATAGCAAAAAGTAAATTTGGATTGTATCCATAATTTCCACTTGCCGTTACCGAGCTTCCCACAACGGAACCATTTATTTTTGCTTCTACCGTCC
>JAUYMI010000011.1 GCA_030698665.1 bacterium | reverse complement strand
TGATGCTCCCACAACTTCTCGGAGTTCTCGCTCCAGCTTGGGCCAGAATGCTTGGGGGCGTTTGAGTGGGAGGGGCTGGAGGACCCGTGCGTGCTCAAAGACGTTGGTTAAGGCCTGAAGTTGGTCCCGCTTGCGGGCAGCCATCTCAAAGTTCTTTGCCTTGGCGTGGGTTTTCATCTCTTTCTCCAGCTGTCGCGCTACGCTCTGGCGTTTTCCCGAAAGCACGGAGGTGAGTTTTCTGATGTTGGCCCCGTACGCTTTCAGATCGGGGCTGGGTCCCGGACAGAGGCCGAGATTGCACTCCTGGCACGAAGAGACCCCGTGACGCTTTTTCGCGGTGAAGGGGAAGACCCACCTCAGTGTTCTCAGGGTCCGCTTGATGCTCCTGCCGTCAACAAAGGGTCCCACGTGCATGGCTCCCGGAGTTTTCTGGTGCACGAGGAGGATGCGCGGAAGAGGGTCTTTTGTAATCTCAACGTAAAAGAAGTTCTTGTTGTCTCGCCACATGACGTTGTAGCGGGGGTTGAGTCCCCGAATGAGATCAGCTTCCTTGAGCAGGGCCTCAATCTCGGAAGTAAGGGACTCGTATCCGATTGTTGTGACCTGATCAATGAAAAGATTATCTCTCCAGGTGGGTTGGGAAAAGTGCGTCCTTACCCTGGTCCTGAGGTTTCCCGCTTTTCCTATATATAAAACGCCCTCTTTGTTTTTAAAGACGTAGACCCCGGGGGTCTGGGGGATGTTAGCCATCTTTTCTTTTGTGAGATAGGTGAACGTCATGATGTAAAAAGAGAACTCCGCATCGACTCGGAGTTCATGTTGTCTCTTTGGGGCAGAGGAGCACGAGCTCCAATGCAAGAATGAGAAACAGGAGAGGGGAGAGCTGGACTCGGAGATCTGTGGCGAATGTGTCGATGAGGAGAGCTCCGATTGCGAATGTAGAGGCGTAGACCGCAAGGAACCAGCTTTCGCTCACGGGATCCTCCTTCCTGCTTTTTCCATAGCATAGGCACGAATCCTTTTCAATCCCGGGATTTTGGTGTATACTAACCTCCCTATGAACCTGAAGGCACAAGCGAGTCCGGGAACCATCACCATCCGCGGAGCCAGAGTTCACAATCTCAAGAACGTTGACGTTGACATACCCAAGGGCAAGCTTGTGGTCATCACCGGCCTTTCGGGATCCGGCAAGAGTTCCTTGGCGTTTGATACTTTGTATGCCGAGGGGCAGAGAAGATACGTTGAGTCGTTGTCCGCATACGCGAGGCAGTTTTTGGGCGTTATGGACAAGCCCGATGTGGACCGCATTGACGGTATCAGTCCGGCCATCGCCATTGACCAGCGTAAGGGTTCCCATAACCCGAGGTCAACGGTCGGTACCACGACGGAGATATATGACTACCTTCGTCTTCTCTTCTCGCGCATCGGCGTTCCTCACTGTCCTCAGTGCGGCAGGAAGGTTGCTCGTCAGTCCGTCTCTCAGATAGCGAAGGTGGTGGAAAAGCTGCAGAAGGGAACAGAGGTTGCGATCCTGGGTCCCGTTGTGTCAGAACGCAAAGGAGAGCATCGAGGTATTTTAGAGGAGATTCAGCGTTCAGGATTTGCCAGGGTGAGAATAGACGGGAACGTCCATCGGATTGAGGAAGCCCTGGCGCTGGATCTGGACAAAAACAGAAAGCACACCATTGAGGTGGTGGTTGACCGCCTGGTGGTCGGAGAAGAGCTGGACCGTCCCCGGCTCGCTGATTCCTTGGAGTCCGCCCTCAAGCTGGGTAAGGGGCAGGTCAAGGTGGTAGAGCAGGCAAAGAAGAGGACAGAGCACCTGTTTTCAGAGCACTTTGCCTGCGATACCTGCCTTATCAACCTGCCTGAGATAGAGCCTCGGGCGTTCTCTTTTAATTCGCCGTACGGAGCCTGTCCTTCGTGCCAGGGTTTAGGTGAGAAGCTGGAAGTTGATCCCAATCTCGTCATTCCCAATCCCAATCTTTCTCTGGGGGAGGGAGCGATCTTCCCCTGGGCGCGTGCCTCCCACAAGATCGGACGCCAGGGATTTTTCTGGTGGAAACTGGAAGAGCTTGCTCGGCGGGAAGGATTCTCCTTGAGCATTCCGGTCAGGGAACTTCCGGAAAAAGTGGTAAAGACCGTACTGCACGGCAAGGGAGAGTTTGAGGGAGTCATCCCGTGGCTTGAGAGGCGGCACAGAGAGACCGACTCTGAGTATGCGAGAGAGGAGATTGAGCAGTACATGGTGGAGAGAGTGTGCGAGAAGTGCCAGGGCAAGCGCCTGCGCCCCGAAGTGCTCGGAGTTACCGTTCAGGGAAAGTCCATTGATCAGACGGTGGAGATGTCCATTGAGGAGGCAAGGTCCTTTTTTGGAAAGCTGCCGTCTCAGCTCTCACAAGCGGATAAGAAGGTCGCTTCTTTAATAACGAAGGAGATTTCAAACCGCCTGAGCTTTCTCTCTGACGTGGGCCTTGATTATCTCACGCTGGCGAGGAAGACCTCTTCGCTGTCCGGAGGAGAGGAGCAGAGAATCCGCCTGGCAACCCAGATTGGCTCCAAGCTCACGGGAGTGCTCTACATACTGGACGAGCCCTCCGTGGGACTCCATGCCCGGGACCAGTATCGGCTCATCTCCACGCTCCAGCAGCTCCGTGACATTGGCAATACCGTGGTGGTCGTGGAGCACGACAGGCAGACCATTCTGGCTGCTGACTGGGTCGTGGACGTGGGACCGGGGGCAGGCAAGCACGGAGGCAAGATTGTGTTTTCGGGTACTCCAAAACAGCTTCTTAGGTCTTCGTGCCTCACGGGGCAGTACCTCTCAGGCCGCAAGAAGGTGCGGCTGGACAAGAAAAAAGGGAAGGAAGAAAAGCGGGGTTTTCTGGTGGTGAAGGGAGCCTCAGAGCACAACCTCAAGAATATTGACGTTGCTCTTCCCCTGGGCAAGCTCGTGTGCGTCACGGGAGTGTCGGGATCAGGCAAGAGTTCTTTGGTTAATGACATTGTCGCCAGATCCCTTCTCAAGACCTTCTATCGGGCAAAGGAGGAACCGGGGCAGTTTAAAGAAATGCTTGGAGCAGAGCTTTTAGACAAGGCCATCTTGGTGGATCAGTCGCCCATCGGGAGGACTCCGAGGTCAAACCCCGCCACGTACACTGGCCTCTTTTCCTACATCCGCGACATTTTTAAGGCAACCAAGGAGTCCCGCATCAGAGGATACGAGGCGGGGCGATTTTCCTTTAACGTGAAGGGCGGGAGGTGCGAGTCGTGCGAGGGGCAGGGCTCAAAGAAGATTGAGATGTACTTTCTGCCCGACGTGTACGTTGAGTGCGAGGAGTGCCGAGGTAAGCGATACAACCCCGAGGTTTTGGAGATTGAGTATCGAGGAAAGAACATAGCTGACGTGCTAGAGATGACCGTGGAAGAAGGCCTGGAGTTCTTCCGTAGTATCCCTGCCGTTGCAGTTAAGCTCAAGACGCTCAATGAGGTCGGGCTTGGATATCTGGAGTTGGGACAGCCGGCCCCCTCCCTGTCTGGAGGAGAGGCCCAGCGGGTGAAGTTGGCTACCGAACTGTCGCGCAAGGCGACGGGAAAGACCCTCTATATATTAGACGAGCCGACCACCGGGCTTCATGCAGACGACGTAAGAAAACTCCTTTCCGTTCTCTCAGAGCTCGTGATAAAGGGGAACACGGTGCTCGTGATTGAGCACAATATGGATGTTATCGTCAACGCTGATTGGATAATTGATCTGGGTCCTGAAGGGGGCGAGAAGGGCGGGAAGATTGTCGCCCAGGGGACTCCCAAGGATATCATGAAAGCGAAGAAGAGCTACACAGGGCAGTTTCTCAGGAAGGAAAGGTAAATCTTCCTGGCGAGGACTGGACAAATTCAGTACGTTGCGGTACGGAGGAGTTAGAAGGAGGCGTTCATGGAGTTTCCAGAGGGCCTCACGTACGAGGAGGCAATTCACAGGTTTACTGAGAGGCGCTGTCCGCTTGACGGGACTCAGCTCAATCTCCGCTCAGAGGAAGAGAAGTATCCGTGCCCGGAGTGTCAGGGCAAGGCGGGCTTCCTGGAACACAGGAGGGGCAAGGAGGACTACTACTGCCACAAGTGTGGAAGGTCGTGGAGCGAGTACGGAAGGTACTGTTCTCGCTGCCACTTCTCCTGGACGTCGGGGAACGTGCTGGCGCTGGAGAACGCGCTTCCCGGAATTCTTCCGGTGCCCAGCGAGAACGGGCATGACTCTGGTGAGAGAGCGGGACCCTTCTCGTTCCTCCGCAGACTGGTTCCACGATGAGGAGCCAGTTTTTCTTGACAAAATATCTCCAATGAATATGATGGGGTTTAGCAGTCAAACCAATAAAGTGCTAATCACATGAAGATCAAACCAATCTCAGACCACGTGGTGGTCGAACCAATCAAGAAGGAAGAGAAGACGAAGTCGGGCATTCTCATCCCCATTTCGGGAGAAGAGGAGGCAGAGCGCGGGCGCGTTTTGGCCGTGGGTCCCGGAAAGCTGGGTCGTGACGGCAAGCTGACCCCTATGCAGGTTAAGGAGGGGGACATTGTCTTGCTGGCGAAGTACAGCCAGGACAAAGTGAGAGTGGAGGGCAAGGAGTACTTCATCACAACACAGGATAAAATTTTAGGAACTTTGGAAGAATAACATGGCAAAGCAACTCAAGTTCAACGAAGAGGCCCGCGAGGCCTTAAAGAAAGGAATCGATCAGTTAGCCCAGGCAGTCCGCATGACCCTGGGGCCCCGGGGGAGGGCGGCTGTTATTGAGGCCTCATATGGGGCTCCAGACGTTACCTTTGACGGCGTGACCGTGGCAAAGGAGATTGAGCTGGAGGATAAGTACGAAAATCTGGGAGCTGAGTTCATCAAGCAGGCGGCCGAGAAGACCAACGACAACGTGGGAGACGGAACGACAACCTCCGTGGTCTTGGCTCAGGCTATGATTGATGAGGGAGAAAAGCTCATACGCGACCAGGGCTTCAACGTCATTCAGCTGGCCCGGGAGCTGGTGGAGGCGAGCCGGGAGATTGTGGTTTCCCTGGAAGGCCAAAAGGAAGTCATCGGGGAAGATCAAAAGAAGATAGAGGAAGTGGCCACCCTGTCTTCCAAGAGCCGGGAGCTGGGCAAGCTCATCGCTGAAGTAATGGTGAAGGTTGGTAAGGAGGGGGTAGTCACGGTGGAGGACTCCAATACCATAGATACCTCCTTTGACCTGGTAGAGGGTATGCAGTTTGACCGCGGCTACATCTCTTCTTACATGGTGACGGATTCAGCAAAAATGGAAGCCGTACTGGAGGATCCCATGATCCTCATTACGGACAAGAAGATATCGGCCATTCAGGACGTGCTGGGGTTGTTAGAGTCCATGGCAAAGACCGGCAAAAAAGACCTTCTTATCATAGCTGACGACGTTGAGGGAGAGGCCTTGGCCACCTTCATTATCAACAAGCTCAGAGGAGTCATGAACATCGTGGCCGTGAAAGCCCCGGGATTCGGGGATCGCAAGAAAGAGATGCTTTCTGACATTGCGGTTTTGGTAAAGGCACACGTTGTTTCAGCTGACGCCGGCTTGGATCTCCAGCAGGCGAACCTTGAGCACCTGGGCTCTGCCCGCAGAGTCATTGTCACCAAGGACGACACGACCGTCGTTGAGGGAAGAGGCGAGGGAAAGTCCATTGAGGAGAGAGTCGCTCAGCTCAAGCGCCAGTTGGAAGACGCAACGTCTGACTTTGACAAAGAGAAGCTGCACGAGCGCATCGCTCGAATGTCTGGGGGAGTTGCGGTGCTCAAGATCGGAGCTGCCACCGAGTCAGCCCAGAAAGAGCTCAAGCAGCGAGTGGATGATGCGGTGCACGCCACGAGAGCGGCCATGGAAGAGGGTATCGTGCCCGGAGGAGGCATTGCGCTCTTCAATGTTTCTCTGGAGCGTTCAGAGCCTAAGGATCAGAATGGGGTTTCTGTCGCCGTGTACGCGATATTGGAGAGATCCTTGAGAGCTCCCGTCACAGCAATTATTGAAAACAGCGGCATGTCTGCCTCAGACATTATCGGCCAATTGGCGAGCCGGAAGAAAGACGGTAAGGACCAATGGCTGGGATTTAACGCCAGCACCAACGAAATCTCCGACCTCAAGGAGGCCGGCATCATTGATCCTTTGAAGGTGACCAAGTCAGCCTTCCTCAATGCAATCTCGGTGGCCAGCAACTACCTCACGGTGGGAGTTGCCATCACCAATATTCCAGAGGAGAAAGACAAGGGAGGCGGAATGCCTTCCCAGATGGGAGGGATGATGTAAAAGGAAGCCCCCGTTCAGCGGGGGTCTTCTCTTGACGGATGCCTGAATTTCCGTATAATGCAGACAGAGACTCCCCAGCTCTCTTCTCGTTATTCTCCCCGGAATAAGGATGTATACAGTTGGGCGCGGACATGTGCGTGAGAGAGAAGAGTGGAGCACTTCATTTCCTCAGGCCAGACGAGGTGGAGTTCGTCAGGCCCGAGAATGACGGGTGCGTCATCGGCCTTCAGGGCAAGTGCTTCTCAGTTGCTGACGATGCGCGGAAGATCCTAGAGCAGCTTCCAATCATGCTGTTGGTCAACGAGGGATACGAAGAAAGCGGCATCCCCGAAGACGAGCAGTACTACGTGAACCCGGAAGTCTGCAAGATCTCGGGTTCCTTCCCGGCCACCCTACATCTTCCGGGGTGGAATATCCTGGTGCGAGGAGAGGCCTCCGAGCTCGTGTGGCTCAGACGCACGGCTCTCAGGACTCGCCGCGGGAAGTGCGCGGCATAAGGAGCGGGCGCTTCTCAAGTTCCTCTGCCTCCCACCACGGTGCGGGGGCATTTCTTTACAACTTCTGATGTTATGATACACTACCTGTATGAACACACTTTTCTTTTTCCTCGGAGCTGCCGGCCTCATCGTTTTCTGGGTTATCTTTACCTACAATGGCCTTGTGGCTTTGAGGAACCGGGCGAAGGAGGCCTTTTCCGACATTGATGTTCAGTTAAAGCGCAGATACAACCTTATTCCCAACTTGATTGAGACGGTGAAGGGGTACGCAGCTCATGAAAAGAACGTGCTCCGCGAGGTGACCGAGGCCAGGGCTCAGGCTATGACCGCTCAGGGAACGGAGCAGCGCGCCACGGCTGAAAACATGCTCACTGAATCCCTCAAACATCTCTTTGCGGTTGCCGAAAGCTATCCAAACCTCAAGGCCTCAACCAACTTTTTGGAACTCCAGCGGGAGCTCAGGGACACGGAAGACAAGGTGCAGGCCAGCCGCCGCTTCTACAACCGCAACGTCATGGCGCTGAACACCAAGCTGGAAAGCTTCCCTGTGAACGCCGCAGCAGGGCCTCTTGGTTTTGCTGCCATGGCATTCTTTGAGATTGAAGAGCTCTCAGAGCGCGAACTCCCGCAAGTGAAGTTTTGAGATGACCCTGTACTCTCAGGCCGAGTCCAATACCAAGAAGACCTGGATGCTGCTTGGAGGATTCTTCCTCCTGCTTGTTGGCGCAGGATGGGCGATTTCCGTGTTGCTGGGGAGCCAGCTCTTTTTGTTGCTCGCCCTTGCCTTGAGCATTGGAGGAAGCTTTGCCTCATATTGGTACTCAGATAGGATTGTCGTGCGCCTGACGGGAGCTAAGGAAGCTGACAGGGCAGAGTATGCTGAGGTGTGCCGGCTGGTGGAGAACCTCAGCATCGCCTCCGGGCTCCCGGCCCCTCGTTTATTTATCATTGATTCCTCTCAACCCAACGCCTTTGCGACCGGCAGGTCAGCTGAGAAGGGAGTGGTTGCCGTAACCACAGGGCTTTTAGAGCGCCTGGATCGCTCGGAGCTGGAAGGAGTTCTCGCCCATGAGCTCTCGCACATTGGAAACAAGGACATGCTTGTGTCTTCCATCGCCGTGGTGCTTGTCGGGACCGTCGTTTTGCTGGCCGATTTTTTCTTCAGGACCGCCTTGTGGGGAGGATCGAGAAACAGCAGGGAAGGAGGGCAGGCCCGCCTTCTTCTCATTGGCGTAGCTCTTGTTTTTCTCGTGCTAGCTCCCTTACTGGCTAACCTTTTGAAGTTTGCCATCTCCCGCAAGCGAGAGTATTTAGCTGACGCTTCAGGGGCTTTGCTCACGAGGTATCCTGAGGGGTTGGTCCGTGCCTTAGAGAAGATCGCTCAAGACCCTCATGAGCTTAAGGGAGCGAGTGATGGCACAGCCCATCTCTTTTTTGCCAACCCATTCCGGGGCAAGGAACAGGAGCGATGGATCCACCGGATGTTTTCAACGCACCCTCCCGTCCAAGACCGAGTACGAGCATTGAGAATGATTGAGCTATGAGACGGTGTCCACACTGTGCGGTACGCCTTGAGGACTCCTTGGTTGCAGGGGTGAAGATTGAGTACTGCCCCAGGTGCTACGGTATGTGGTTTGAGCAGGGAGAGCTTGAACTCGCCCAGGACCACCGGGACCGCACCCTCAGGTGGCTGGACGTGGACTTGTGGAAGGATCCAGCTCTGCTCAAGGTCTCTCGGGGAAACAAGAAGTGCCCTGAGGATCGCCTCCCGTTAGCTGAGGTGGAGTATGGGGACTCGGGCGTCAAGGTAGACGTATGTTCTGTGTGCCGAGGGGCGTGGCTGGACCGTGGCGAATTCAAGGGAATTATGGTATACTTGCGGGACTTGGCCCAGCACGAGGTAGTTGAACGGCATCTCAAGGCGCTGGCTGAGGAGGTGTGGGAGGTGTTCACGGGACCTGAGATGTTTCGAGATGAGATTTTGGACGTCCTCTCGGTTCTCAAGCTTTTGAGCTATCGCTTTGCCGCCCTGCACCCGAAGATAGCTGAGGTGCTGGTTTCTTTGCCGAGATAGTCAGGAGAGGTGCCGGAGCGGCTGAACGGAACGGCTTGGAAAGCCGTGACGCGCAAGCGTCTCGTGGGTTCGAATCCCACCCTCTCCGCAGAGAGATAATAAAGTAGTAACCATAAATTATATATGCGAACCATTCTCATCGTCTCAGTGGCCGTACTCCTGGTGGTCATAGGAGCCGTTGCCTTCATCCTTAAGCAGGGAGGAGAGCTCGTACAGCAGATAGAGGTTCAGGGGAACATTACTGAGAACGTCGTTGTTTTTACGGACAATGGGTACTCCCCGAATGTTCTGCAGGTACGTGTGGGGGACAAGGTTGTGTTCCGAAACGAAACCTCGGGTTCTTTCTGGCCGGCATCAGCTATGCACCCGACTCACATGGTGTACAGTGGGACCTCGTTGTCTGAGCACTGTCCCGATGTTGCATCTACAGCTTTTGACGCCTGCGAGGGATTGCCTGAGGGATCTGAGTGGAGCTTTACCTTTGAGAAGGCCGGAAGCTGGAAGTATCACGATCACCTGAGGCCTTCTATGACCGGAACCATTGTTGTTCAGTAGCATGAAAGGGAGAGGTATGGCTGAGATTCTTCTCCGGGTTGCTCTTGCGTTCAGTTTTTTCTATGTGGCCTTCTCTTCCTTTACGGACCCAACGTCCTGGATCGGGTTTTTCCCTTCTCAGATTATCTCGTTCCTTTCTCCGATCCTTTCTTCTTCTCAAGTACTTGCCATATTTTCCGCAACTGAGGTCGCTCTCGCTCTCTGGCTGCTCTCAGGAATGTATCTCAGGTGGGCGGCCATAGCATCAGCTCTTCTCTTAGCGGGGATCGTTGTTGTGAACATCGGGGCCCTGGAGATTGTTTTTCGCGATATCTCGCTTGCTATCTGCGCCGTCGCTTTGTCGCTACTCGCAGCAGATAAGAAACACTAAAATATGCCTCTTTCTCCCACAGAAGAAATCAAGGAGCGCTTGGACATAGCAGACGTCGTGCGCGACTACGTCAAGCTGGAAAAGGCTGGTGCCAACCTGCGCGCAATCTGCCCTTTTCATTCAGAGCGCAGTCCCTCGTTCTTTGTCTCCCCGGTTCGCCAGACCTGGCATTGCTTTGGGGGATGCGGTGAGGGAGGGGACATCTTTACCTTTATCATGAAGATTGAGGGCGTGGAGTTCAGGGACGCTCTGCACATGCTGGCTGAGCGGGCCGGAGTTCAGCTTCCATCTCGTGGGCCGGAAGTTGAGAGAACCGAGAGTCAAAGAAAGCGGCTTTCAGACCTCGTGGAACTGGCCTCGCAGTTCTTTGAAAAACAACTTGCATCTTCAGAGGACGCACTTTTATACCTTGCCTCCCGCAAGGTATCAAAGGAAGGGATTGCAAAATGGAGAATTGGCTATGCGCCTTTGGCAAAGCGTGCCCTCCTGGATTTTCTCTTGACCCGCGGATTTACCGAGCGGGAGGCGATGTCAGCCGGGCTGGGGGTGAGAACCGAGCAGGGGGTCTTGGACCGATTCAGAGGACGCATCATCTTCCCGGTCTGCGACACTCAATCCAGGGTTCTGGGCTTTGGAGGACGCCTGCTCCGTGAGGCTGAAGGCATGGCAAAGTACCTCAATTGTCCCAACACCATCTTGTATGACAAGAGCCGCGCCCTCTACGGCTTGGACAAGGCGAAGGTGGCAATCCGCAGGCAGGACGCACTCGTGCTAGTTGAAGGGTATATGGATGTTATTTTGGTTTTTGAGTCCGGGTTTGAGAATGTGGTTGCCTCCTCAGGCACCGCCCTCACCCCTTCTCAGCTCAGGATTCTCAAGCGCTACACGGACAATCTCATTCTGGCCTTTGATATGGATACGGCGGGGGATACGGCAACGCGGAGGGGTATTGACTTAGCCCTGGAACAGGGTTTTCACGTGAAGGTGGTTGAGATGCCAAAGGGAACCGATCCTGCCGATGTTGCTTCTTCCTCGAGTGAAGAATGGGGCGAGCGGGTGAAAACAGCTTCCTCCATCCTCGCCTTCTACCTTTCCTCGGCCCTCTCCCGTTTTGATAAGAACAGCCCTGAGGGAAAGGGGAAGATAGCAGGGGAGGTGCTTGGCTCAGTCAAGCTCATCCCAAACAGAATTGAGCAGGCGTATTGGGTGCGCGAGATAGCCAAGGTCCTGGATGTTTCAGAGTCCGTGGTGCACGAGGAGCTGTTGAGCATCAAAGTGCAATCTGAAAGCGCTCCCGCTTTTTCAGTTCCCCAGTCCTCTCCCAAGCTTTCCCGCCGGGAACTCCTGGAAGAAAAGGTGCTGGGAGCCCTCATGATCTCTCCTGAAACACTCGGGGATATAACGGATGAGGTCATAGAGTGTTTTTCCCTTTCCACCCAAGAGATACTGGAGGGCATGAGGAAGTCGGCATCCCTTGACCCCTCGGATCTTTCTGGGGTTTTGAGCGAGCAGGCGGCGTCTCGCTTGTCCCGTCTCAGCTTGCAGTTTGAGGTGGAAATGGAAGGGGCTGAGAAGGCAACAGAAGAATTTGCTTCCTGCGTACGGGAGCTCTTCCGCATGCACGCGAGGGAACGCCTTGACACCATTGCAAAAGAGATTAAAAAAGCTGAGGACGAGAAGGACGAGGAAGGCCTGGCGCACCTTGTTTCAGAGTTCCAGGTCCTGAGCCGAAAACTCCATTTCTAATGAAAAAGACAAAAGCAACAAAGAAGGTACACAAGAAGGCGCCCGCCAAAAAAAAGAAAGTGCTGCCCCCAAAGCCCACTTCCAGAAAGAAGGTGGTTCGCTTCGTAAGAAAGGAGACGGCGAGAGACAGAAAGCGGACCGGGGTCACAGAGCAGAAGCTCTCAGAGATGGTGCTCAAGGTGCAGGATCGGGGGTTTGTTACGTACACTGAGATCCTCCAGCGGTTCCCGGACATTGAAAATGACATTGATGGCTTGGAACACCTGTACCAGGTTATGGAGGATCGTGGCATCCAGGTTCAGGAGGTGGCAGAGTATCTGCAGACAGAGACCTCAAAGGAGCAGAAGGCCAAAGAGAAGGTTGAGAAGGCCGCTCCCCTAGACCCCATTCAGATGTACTTAAAAGAGATCGGCAAGATTCCGTTCGTGACAGCGGATCAGGAAAAGGAGCTGGCAAAGCGCATTGAGAAGGGGGACGATGAGGCCAGGCGCCGTTTGGTCAGGGCAAACCTCCGTCTCGTGGTGTCTATTGCCAAGCGCTACATTGGCAGATCTCCCAACCTCACTCTGCTAGACCTCATCCAGGAGGGGAACCTGGGGTTGTTCCGCGCGGTTGAGAAGTTTGACTGGAGGCGCGGGTATAAGTTTTCAACCTATGCCACTTGGTGGATTCGCCAATCCATCACGAGGGCTCTGGCTGATCAGGCCCGCACCATTCGCATTCCGGTTCACATGATTGAGACCATCTCAAAGTACACGCAGGTGAGGAGACGTCTTCTCCAGGACCTCGGACGGGACCCCTTGGCAGAAGAGATCGCATCTGAGATGGGGCTTGAGGTGGAGAAGGTGAGGCACATTCAAAAGATCTCCCAAGAGACGGTGTCGCTAGAGACCCCGGTGGGGGAGGATGACGAAGACAGCGTGCTGGCCGAGTTCGTGGAGGACGAGAAAGTCGCTCCTCCGTCCGTGGAGGCCGCCCGCAACCTTCTGCGCGAGCGCCTGCACAACATCATCGTGGACCTGACGCCCAGAGAACAGAAGATTCTTGCAATGCGTTTTGGCCTGGAAGACGGAGTGACGCACACGTTAGAGGAAGTGGGCCAGGAGTTTGGCGTGACGCGAGAGCGCATCCGTCAGATTGAGGCCAAAGCGTTAGAAAAGATCAGGGAGCACAAGAATCTCAGGAAGCTGGAGGGGTATTGATGTGAAGAAGTTTTTTGCCGAGGTCATCTTTTGGAGCCATGTTGCGATCGTGGGCTTTTGGTATGCTTTATTCCTGGTGCCGAGTTCCTGGTGGCCGGGGAAGATTGAGTTCCACTTCTTTTTTACCATTGCTATCGTTGCCCATCAGTTCCTCTGGGGATTGGTGATTATGCCATGGACTAAGCGCTACCGCATGGTCTGCATCCTCACTACTCCAATGCAGTTCCTGCGGGGTCAGAGCATCTCGGATTCCAAGAACTACGACCACTCTTGGACCGCCGAGCTCATAGGGAGGTCCGGAGTTACCGTTCCCCACTGGTTCGCCACGCTCCTGACCTTCGGCATTCTCACTGCCGTCACCATCCAGTACTTCTTTTTTAGGTAAGAACCGTTCGTTCCGGTTCTGCCTAAACGAGATTTAGTTACCTGTTGTTGGAGCACAAACGAAAAGCCCGCGATCGAAACCCCGGGCTTTTCGTTTAGTCTAAGAGATTATCTCTTCTTCTTTTTCTTGGCAGGCATTGGTGTGTATGTGGTGAGTAGTTGCACGCCCCGCAAAGGCAGTGCGTTCTCGACTCCTCCCAGGAAGCCGGAGATGCGTGATAGAGCGTCGTCTCATTCCACTTCCTGTCGTACCTTTATTATGAAGTACCAAGAATGTTTGTAAATGTGGATAACTCAGAAAATGGAGGAAGGGTTGATTTTTCCCTCCAAGCGGGTATATTGTATGTGCATTCCGCAGTGGCGAAATCGTAAGCAATTTCTTGCTGCGGAGGCGTTCGGAGAAACTGAAAATAGATTTTCTGTTTCCCCTCACTTTCCGCAGTAGCTCAATGGTAGAGCAGCTCCCTGTCAAATAGGCAGCTTCCTGGAGAAATCTAGGGATGAACTTCTCGGGATAACGGTGAAGGCTACGTTGTGCCCTGCACAATATGCTAATACCGTGGGAACCCTGTTGGATGCCTTATCTAGCAGGGGCGCCGTAGAGACTAGATACCGAGATGCCTGTCGCGCATCGCGCTATGGCAAAGATATAGTCCACGCCCAAAGGAAACTTCGGGGTTTCGTGTAAGGAGTTGGTTGTAGGTTCGAGTCCTACCTGCGGAGCAGATGATTTCCGTGAAATCGATCCGTTCCCGTCCAAAAAAATCGCTTTGCAGGCGGTTTTTTGGTATAATGGGAAAATAATTTAAGTATGAATAGATTTAATAAAGGAATAGTACCAGTAATCGCAATAATAATTATTGCCGTCGGCGTTATAATTGGAGGTGGTGTGGCATATTACTATACAAATAAAATACCGTTCACTTCGACACAACAAAATCAAGACCAACGGCAAAATACTTCAACTGCCTCATCTGTCAATGTATCCACTGATATAAAGCCGTTATTTGGAACGATGCTCGCTTTTAATATAAACAATGCGGCGATGGGCAGGATTGACACTATCCAAAAAGGTTGGAGTGAATTCAAAAAAGATAGTTTGGCTTATCAAAATCTTAAAAGCAATTTAGAAAAACTTATTCAAGACCGCACAAAACTGATGGAGGAGACAGGTTTTTCTCTTGACCGGGAAGTTGTCGGCTATTTTACATGGAATGTTATTGAGCCCCAAAAAGGACAATTCAATTGGGAACTGACCGATCTTTATACTCAAGCGGCCTCTAACGCCGATTTTAAAATTTCAGCAGTTGTTCAGCCTTTTGCCAGTTGGGACCAAAAAAACACACCAGCAATTACTGGATGCAACGCTTTGGATTTTGTTTACTATGATTATAAAGCTGGACCGTTGAACGATCTTACCGAGTATGAAATTTTTTTGACGAAAACAGTTGAGCGTTATAAGGATAAGGTTGTCGTTTGGGAGATTGGCAATGAAGTTGAAGGCCAATGTGGTGGTTATCAAAATAATCCCGAAGGTTATTTAAAACTCCTAAAAATCTCTTATGATGTCATCAAGGGAGTTGATCCGGAAGCCAAAGTCCTGAACGCCGGCGCCTTAGAGTTTCTTGATGATAGTACCAGAAATTTTTGGGTAAAGTTTTTCCAACTTGGCGGCGACCAATATCTAGACTACTTTAATATTCACTACAATATTGAGCGCATCTCAAACGCTAAGTTGAACCCCGCCACTTTTCAGGAAGTTTTGACATTTTTCAACAATCTTATGGAGAAAAATGGCGGTAAAAAACCTCTATATCTAACTGAATTTGGCATTTATTCAGGCACGCCATCTTCTCAACCAGCAGGTCAAGTCCAGACAAATTCACTAATACAACCAACGCCATCTGAACAATTCCCCAACCAACCGTTTAATGATAAATGCGGCGATGGAATTTGCGATGATTTTGAAAAGAACAACCCCGATGCGTGTTCGCAAGATTGCCAAACGAGCAGTCGGCAACCAACTCAACAGTCGCAGTCGGAACAATCAGTTTCAAATCAAAATCTGCCCTATCAAAGCCCAGAATCTCAAGCCGCCCAGTATTTTAAATATTCCATTCTGGCTTTCGTCAATGGCGTTAAAACAATCTTTATTGATCTGGTCGGTGGCGACAACGATCCTGTTGGCTCTTCAATGGCGTTTAATACCGAAGGCCAACCGCGACTTTTCCTCACCACATTAAAGACTATTGAAAGTAGAATTGGCGGATTTTCTAGAGTTGATAAAATTGCCGATTCACAATATAAATTTACTGTCGGCAGTAAAACCATCTATGCTTTATGGTCAGGGATATTGCCAAACGAAA
>JAUYMI010000009.1 GCA_030698665.1 bacterium | reverse complement strand
CCGGCAGTGCCTGTTGACCACGAATTGCCGGCGATGTCGTAGATATCTACGGTGTTGAGTGCGCCTGGTACCCCTCCCCATGAGTAAATCTTGCCGTTGTAAAGGATAGAGGTGTGGTCACCGCGGGCTGTTCCGCCGGCTAGGCCTGTTGACCACGAATTGCCGGCGATGTCGTAGATATCTACGGTGTTGATCCAGGCTCCTCCAGTATTAGTACCTCCCCATGAATAGATCTTGCCGTTGTAAAGGACAGAAGTGTGGCTAGCGCGGGCTGTGCCGCCGGCAGTTCCGGTTGACCAACTGCCGGTTGCGTTAGCGCTTAGGGTTTTATTAACATTGATAATGTCGCCAAGACCGGTAAGATTACTAATCCCTCCGTTAACATAGAAGTTGTTGTTTGTTCTGACTGCTCCTGACACATCTAAAGTTACTCCCGGACTTGTTGTCCCAATTCCCACATTTCCACCAAAGTAGCTTTGAGCAGCGGCATTTGAATAGATGGCGTAGTTAGTAGAGACAGCTGCAGGTCCACCAATATATATTCCGTAGGAATTGGTAGTAGCAGTGGCTATTGTTCCAATGTTAATGCCGTAATTAGATCCCGTGGGAGTTCCTGTAATATTGCCAATATTAATAGCCTTATTATTGGTTGCTCCGGACAGTGCTCCAATATCCAGTCCTGTTGATGTTGCTCCTGTCATGGCAGCAACAGCCAGTCCGTAATCTGTAGTAGCTCCTGTTGAGACAAAATATCCTCCGTAGTTGGCAGTAGCAGCACCGGTTACGGAAGAATACACTCCATAGTTAGTTCCCGTTGCTGCAGTGTTTGATATATTAATTCCTCTATCAGAAGCAGTAGAAGTTAAGATGTCTAATTTGTAGGAAGGTGTTGTCGTTCCAATCCCCACGTTCCCCGCCGTGGCTCCCGTGACCAGGGCGTAGTCGGAGGTACCGCCAATGGAGATGCCAGTTGAAGTGGCACTCACTCCCCCGTCCTTGAGCGATATGGAAAGGCCGGTCTGGTTGCCGGAGGCAGAATCAGGAACCGTGATATTGGAAGAGAAGTCCAGGGATATGCCCGTGAAGGCAGCTGACTGGGTAATGGCGTGGGCCACGGGCTGGGAGTACTTGAACAGGGTTCCTGAGGTAAAGGTCTGGTTTCCCCCTGAAATCTCAGAGTATATGGCAAGGGGGTGGTTTGCGAGAATGGTGTTGTCAAAGCCGGCCACCTTGTTGCCCGTGTCTCCTGAAGCGTTCCACTGGAGCGTGGCGTTGAAGGCGCCTGTTCCCGTTTCAAAGGAGAGGGCTGAGATCTCAGCATTGGCAGAGGGGTTGTCCGAGTTGATGTTCCAGATGGGAGAGGTGGTGGAGCCGCCCGTAACGGTGCCAGAGAGGCTGCCTGCGTCCACGGTATCGGCATACACGGTTGCCCAACGCTTGGAGGCAGATCCCAGGTTGTACTGGCTGGAGACCTCAGGAGCGATGTTTGAGTTCACAACTCCCACAAAGGTGATGGTGTCAGTGAGGGAGTCACCCAGGGTGACGGAGCCCTGGGAGGTGGTGAGTCCCACAATGGTGAGGTCCCCTCCCACAATGAGGTTGTCGTCTGTTTTGAGGGTGTCGGCTGCTGAGCGATACAGGTTCACTGGGGAGGCAGCGTCGTCTCCAAAGGTGATGCCGTTGGCGCTCCCTGTTCCAGCCAAGCCAAGCTTCGTGGAGGGAGCCGCGTCGCCAATGCCAATGTTGCCTCCCCGGACATACAGGGTGTCGGTGAGCACGTTGTCCACCTTGGAAGAGAAGGTGAGGACGCCGTCCTTGCTGGAAGTTGCGACATCCAGAATGGAAAAGCTCAGGCGGGCCAGTTCGTTCTGGATACCTGTACCGTCGTCCAGGGTAAAGGAGAGGTATCCTGTGTCATTGTTGGCAGGGATGGCTCTGACTCCTCCCCTGAACACGGCAATCTGGTTGGATGCTGCGTCTGCAATGTTCTGCACGTCCAAGGCGAGACCCGAGGTCCCAATGAGGAGCTTGCTGGAGGTAGCCAGGGTGTTGGCGGCTGAGCGATACAGGCTGGTGTCAGCAAGGAGGCCGAACACAATACCCTGGGAAGCTCCAGCGTCATCCAGGTCAAGCTGCAGCTGGCCCCCGATGATACGCAGAGAGTCCCCGTATGCCAGGTCCAGGCGGTTGACAGCTCCCCTTGAGAGAATCACGTCAGAGGATCCTCCTCCGGTGGAGAAGGCAATGGAGCCGTCGTCCAGCACAAGGAGCTGGTCTGGGGTGGTGGTGCCAAGGCCAATTCTGTTGTTGGCTGAGTCAATGAACAGGGTGGCAGAGTCAATGTTGAGGTCGTTGGGTATGGAGAGGGTGGAGGCGTTGAAGGTGATGCTGTCAATTGCCTCGTCTCCGAGCGTCGTTGAGCCCAGGACCGAGAGAGAGGCGAGCGTGGTGGCAGAAGAGATAGTGACAGGAGAGAAAAAGGTGGCTGCGCCCCGCACAATGAAGGTGTCAGAGGAGTTCATTCCAAAGGAGGCTGAGTTGCCGACTCCCAGGCTCTGGATTCCAGCTGGACCTGACACCCCCAGGGTGGCAAAGATTCCACTTCCCCCAACCTGGATGCCAGAAGAACCAATGTACACGGGGGCCACGGGGTTCACGATGTCAGGAGGGTGGGACTGGATCCGCTCAGCCAAGAGGCGGAGGGACTGAAGGTCACCCTGCAGAGTGAGGAGATCTGCCACTTGGGCTCTCAGCTCCTCAAGGGCGGAAGAGTCCAGAACCTCGCGGACAACCTCGCGCACGGGTTGTTGCACAATGACGGTGGGACCCTGCTCTTGGGAGGGTTCTCCTGGGGCTGCCTGAGGCTCCTCTTCCTGGGCTGGCTGCTCTTTTGTTGGTTCTCCTTTTGCAAAGAACCTGAAACCAGCAGCCTTGGTGAACAAGGAGTCCACTGTGTCGTTGAACGCGCGGTACCCAGCTGCAATACCAGAGAGGTCAGAGCGGATGCCATGGCTGAGCGCCTGGTCGGCTTGCGCGTATGCCTTGCCAATGCCCTTTGCGAGGGAACCAACCACGTTCACGTATGAGTCGGCAAAGTCAGAGGGAGAGTCAATGGCATACGCGAAGAGGCGTCCCGTGTTCTGGCCTGCCTCCTGGAGGTTTTCTGGAAGATCCTGCGCCCCGAGCACTACTTGCTCTCCTGCCACCTTGGCCTGCGCGAGCGCTTTACCTGCCGCGGCGACCCCATTTCTGTAGATATTGAGGGTTCCTTGCTCTCCGGACATCACTCCAACAAGTACGAAGGCGGCAAGGGCAAACGTAGCCACAGCCCCTCTGAGTGACAAAGATGGGGCCCCTCTTTCAAGCAGAACGCCCGCTTCTTGAACGGGCAGGTTTCGGGGAGGAAGTATTCCTCTGGTTTCAGGTTTTCCTCTTGAGGGCGGGCTTGCAGCGCCATTCCGGAAAGTATCTATGCCGCTGACGTAGTCGTCGAGCCACTGTTTTGTCGTCACCCAGTTTCTTGCAATCTTGCGGGCCTTGAGTTTTCCCTGTCTCGCCCGCAAACTCAAGTAGTCCTGCGAGTACGAGCAGAGCTCAGACGCCTCCTGGAGTGAAATGTATGTGAGTTTTTCTGGCATCTTTCCAACTTGACAAACAAAGCTCAATGGCCTATTCTCAGAAACGAGAACCCCTAAGCAAACGTCTCAAATTTCGTAGGTTCCGCGACTTGCAAGATGAGAGACATGTTCGGGGGTTTCTCGTTTATATGAATAGATTCAAGGGGTTTTATCTGATAGCCGATATCGTATACCGGGCATTAGTATATTATCCTCAAACCAAGACACCCCGTCAAGGGAAATGCTGTGGATAATTAGAATGGCGTATTTCCTTAGAAATTGAGGAGGAAAGCAACACATTGGAGAAGTATGACATTCCTCTCCTTGACAACAAGTATTGTTTCCATGAAAATAGAACCATGGCATATACGCTGAATCAATTCCACAAAGATTTCCCGGACGACGAGGCCTGCTTAAAATATATCTTTGAGGGCAAGTTTGGAAAGAACCCAAAGTGTCCTAAGTGCAGGAAAGAGGGATTCCACCGTGTCAAAACCAGAAGATGCTATGCCTGCGCCTGGTGCGGCCACCAGATATTCCCAACAGCTGGAACTATCTTCCACAAGTCCTCAACGAAGCTCAAGGACTGGTTCCTGGCCATCTTTTTAGCTGAGAACGGTGATCACCAGATAACTCCTCAAGAACTAAGGAATTACATAGGGGTTTCCCTCAAGACGGCAAGGAGAATGGTTGAAAAGATACGGGAAGACAAGGAATAGCAGAATACTTGCAGTGAAGAAAAACTGCCTTCTCAAACGGGCAGTTTTTCTTTTCTACTTCCCTTACTTGCTGTGGCTAATGAGTTTGTATGCTCTGCAAGATACCCAAGCCAACAAAGTTCATAAGCAAGGCAGACCCCCCATAGCTCACAAAGGGCAGAGGAAGCCCAATAATAGGCAGGAGGCCAAGGTTCATGCCCACATTAATCCCGAACTCGGCAATGAATAAGGTCGCCATTCCTGCTGACACAAGGCGTGCAAAGTTATTTTTAGCCTCTATTCCGATTCTAAGAATCTGGAGAACCAACACGATAAAAAGAACGAATACTGCCAGCACACCCGCAAGTCCGAACTCCTCTGCTATGGCTGCAAAGATAAAGTCCGTCTTGGGTTCTGAAAGGAAGCCATACTGGGTCTGAGTCCCCTCCCCGATTCCTTTCCCGAGCAGGCCGCCAGAACCAATGGCAATCTTTGATTGCTGCTGGCTCCACCCAATGCCGAGAGGATCAACCTCCGGAGCCACAAAACCCATGATGCGATCTTTCTGATAGTCATGGAGGAGAAAGCCCCACCCCAAAGAAGCTGCTATAAGTCCCACAAAGATAAGGGCAAGGAAGTGGCGCAACCGAATCCCAGAAACAAGAAGCGTTGTCAGCCACAGCACCCCAAGCAGCATGGTAACCCCGAGATCAGGCTGTAAAAAGATTAGGACCATGGGGACAAGAAAGTAAAAGGCAGAAAGCAGGATGTGACGTATGCGGTACAGCTCAATATGGCGCGCTGAAAAGTACTTGGCCATCAAAAGTACCAAAACGATCTTGAGAAATTCCCGTGGGTCCACAGAAAGCCCGAATACCCTGTACCACCCCCTCACTCCCCTGATCTCGGGAGCAAACAACAGCACGCCGATGAGTGCTACCACCCCAAGAACGTACAAAAGCAAAATGAAGTAAGGATCGTTCTTGAGCACCCTCCAGTCAAGCAAGGAGAAGCCGAGCATCAAGAAAATTCCGACAAACAAAAACCCAATCTGCTTTTGCAAACTTGCAAAGTCCCCTCCGGTCAGAGAAGAACTGTACAGGGAAAGCAGACCGATGAGTGATAAGGCAACCGCGGCTCCCGCAAGTTTCCAGTCCAAACGCCTGAGGTGGCTTTTTGCCATAGTGCCGCCATTCTATCAAAAAACGATCAACAAATCTCCCCCGACCCCCCTCTTTTAAAAACCTTGGGTTTTTAACACTCGCTTCGTTCGCTGTTTTTCCACCACGGGGGAGATTTCTTTTTTGACGCTACCGCAGCAAAAAACCGCCTCAAAGGCGATTCTCCTATATATTCTTATACGTTTTCTCAGTCCGTCGCTCAATTGCCAATACTATAACCAGCTTCGCTTCACTAACCCTATACACGATACGCAGATCTCCCTTCCTGACGCGAAATATGTCCTCTCTTCCCTTCAGCTTCTTTATATCAATCCCCCGTAACTCTCCTTTGCTGATTTTCTCTAAGATACTCCTGACCCTCTCCCTCTCCTTGGCGCTAAGCTTCAAGAGCGCCTTTGCGACTTTATCCATATCCTATAAACGAGAAAGGAGCTCTTCAATCTTTACTCCCCCTCGCCGTACCTTTGTGAAGTCAATAACCTCCTCCCACTCCTCGTCAAGCGGAGCTATCCTGAAAAGAGGCTTTGATCTCCGCACGATTACAAGGGTGTCTCCTTGGGCCACCCTCTTTGCATACTTATCCATGTTTTCCCGCAATTCTCTCAGGGGAACAATATTCTCCATATACATGAAGTTTATCAAAAGATAATCTTCTGTCAAGCTCCGAGGAGCCTGAGAAACTCATTCTCAGCGATAACCTCCACACCCAGCTCCCTTGCCTTCTTGAGCTTTGATCCAGGATCGTCTCCCGCAACCACATATGAGGTTTGCTTTGACGCGGACTCTGAAACTTCCCCTCCGAGCTCACGGATTTTTGCCTTTGCCTCTTCTCTGCTCATTCCCTCCATGTGTCCTGTGAGAACAAAAACCTTGCCAGCCAGCTTCTTTGACCCCAGCTTCCTTTCTCCTTGAATCCTCACGCCGGCCGCAAGCAGACCTCGCACCATTTTTTCATTCTTTGAGTTCTTGAACCAGTCATGAATGCTCTCTGCCCCCACGGGCCCCACGTCGCGCACGGCCTCCAGTTCCTCTTGAGAGGCCTCAGAAAGGCGTTTTAAGCTACCAAAGTGCCGGGCAAGGTCAATAGCCGTTTCCTCTCCCAGATGCCTGATTCCAAGAGCATACAGAAACCTCGCAAACGAAATCTTCTTTGCTCTCTCAATGGCGGCCACCAGGTTTGCAGAAGAGGTCTCGCCGAAGCGCTCTTGAGACGCCAAATCCCCCGCCTGAAGTCCGAAGATGTCTTGCGGATCTGCTACCATCCCCTCCTCCACGAGCTGACTCACGATCTTGGGCCCCATGCCCTCAATGTCAAAGGCCTTCTTGGAAACGAAGTGGCTGAGGGAACGAAGCTGAAGAGCTCGGCATCCTTTGTTGGCGCACCTCCATACAACCTCTCCCTCCTTGCGCTCCAGCTTGGTGCCGCACACGGGGCATGAGCTTGGGAAACGGTAGGGTTTCTCTTTCCCGGTCCTGAGTTCCGCAAGGACCCTCACCACGGCGGGAATGACATCTCCGGCTCTCTCCACGATCACCGTGTCTCCGATCTTCACCCCGAGACGCTCAATCTCGTCAGCATTGTGCAGGGTTGCTCGGGAAACGGTTACCCCTCCTATGGAAACGGGCTCCAACTGCGCGACCGGAGTTATTGCTCCCGTTCTCCCAACCTGCAGTTTCACGTCCAGAATCCTGCTCGTAGCTTCCCTGCCCGGGAACTTTACGGCCCTCATGCCCCTCAAGCCCTTTCCTGCTACCCCAAGACTCTTGAGGAGTGCAACCTCATTCACGGCGACAACAATCCCATCAACCTGAAAAGGCAGGGAGTCACGCTTTTGCCTGATCTCCTCAAAATACGAGGAAACCTCCTTGAGCGTAGGACACCCTCTTGCGGTCTCGTCCGTCTTGAAGCCCAGGGCACGCAAAACCTCGTGCTCTTCTTCGTGCGTGGCCTGTCCAATATCCGAAGCTACCCCATAGGCCATGAACTTGAGGGGGCGGGAAGCGGCAAGCTTCGGGTTCAGTTGCCTGATGCTGCCTGCGGCCAGGTTTCTCGGGTTGGCGTAGGGTTCCTCTCCCCGTGCCACGCGCTCCTTGTTAAACCTCAAAAACGCCTTCTTTCCCATATAGACCTCGCCTCGAATCTCTATGGCGCCATCCGAGAGCAGCTGGCCTATTCTCGTTGCGGTCTTTGAGACAAGCTTCTCGTGAAGCTCAATCCTCAGAGGAATACTCTCTATGGTCTTGAGGTTCTGAGTCACGTCCTCCCCAACGCTTCCGTTCCCCCGGGTACCTCCTACCTTCAAAACGCCCTTCTCGTACCTGAGAGTGACAGCAAATCCGTCTATCTTGAGCTCGGCAAAATACTGAAAGGAGGATTTCCCGGTCAGGCGCTTGAGGTATGCCTCCCAATCATGAAGCTCTTCTGAGCCAAAGACATCTTCAATGGAAAGCATCGGGACAGCATGTCTGACCTTCCCGAATTTGCCCAAAGCCCGCCCCTCAACGCGCTGAGTTGGGGAATCTGAAGTTATGAGGTCAGGATGCTTTGCTTCAAGCAAAAACAGCTCGTGCTTTAAGGAATCCAGAGCAGCGTCTGAGATCTCCGACTTATTCAGCACATGATAAAGGTAGCGATGATGGTTTATCGCCTTCCTGAGCTTCGCTATCCTTTCTTCTGCCTCCTGTTTTACCATATCACCACAAAATCCGCGCAGAGCCTCCATTCTATCAATACAACTAGCGTGAAATGCGGATGGCTCGAGTCGCTTCCTTGTACGTCCCGACTGACTTTGCGCAGTAGTTGTCGGTCACAGGACACCCTCCCTCTCCGGCCGCCTCCACGGTGAGTTCATAGGCAGAACCGTTTGAGAGCGTCCTATCCCCAAGAGAAAGGGCCGCGATCGCAGACCTCATGCAGTTGATCCGATCCTCAATCGTGGGACTTGAGATGCACAAGCTGGTATCTATGAACAGTGCACGCTCAATGCCCGCGTCCGTCGCATTGAAAGCGAATACCGACCAGCCCACTCCGCGCAACGTGTCTATCTGAGAAAGGAAAGCTGAACTGATGCCCAGGCCAATCGCCAGAAGCACCGTCATGATGAGTACCGCGATATAGAGGGAGACCCCTCGTTCTTCTTTTCTCTGGTTGATCATATCATCGTTCAGCATCAATTCTCCGTTCAGAAATCGTGGTCTGCGTCTTTAGCTCCACCTGGGACTCAGCCTTCTGCCCTGCGGTCTTCAGGTCAAGATAGAATGTGACCTTGGGCTGAAGGTTGTCCGTCTGGCCAGCACCAGTGACGAAAAACTTCAGATCAGCAACCGTTATCTCATCTGGCGTCAGGAACTGACTTACCCCGTCCAATGCTTCTTTGAGCCTTCCATTATCAACATACAGCTCCTCGCACTGGTCCTGTTGGTTGATGAATTTCAGGCCCTGCCCTGAATACGTAACTTCATAGTTGTACCCGGTCCCCACCCCCGTCAGACAGGTTGCCGGGGTGACGAGCTCTTTTTTTGCCTGCCGGATGGCCCTGCCCATGTATTCTTGGAGGAACGATGCCTCACTGATAAGCTGGCGCTGGGCAAGCGTGCGGCGCTGGGACGCGATGGAAGAGAAAAGTATGTTGACCGCTCCTCCAATGACCAGGGAGAAAAGAGTGATAGCTACCAGAAGCTCAACTAAGGTGAAGCCGGAATGATTGTTCGCAGGTCTTCTCATGTTCCTATGGATTCAGCCAGTTATAGAGCACGGTCGCGGCAGCAACGCTTCCACCTCTCCCTCGCTCCGACCACGAAACCTCCACTGACACGTCAAGCTGGGTGGCTGAAACCGGGGTGATGGTAATCTTCCGCTTAAATGAAGTCGCGGCCCCGGCAATATCATAGGAGTAGAATTCATTGTTGATGCGGAGAAAACGATCCTGGTAGACGGCAAGGGTATCAGAATCATAGCTTCCCTCACACCCAGTAGAGCATGAGGTGAGCCCGTCATCCCAGCTTCCTCCAAATCCGTTATGGAGTTCCAGAAAGTTTGAGTCCCTGATATTCCGCACAAGCTCAACTCCCTCCTGAGCGAGGTAGGAGGCCGTGAGCTGGGAGGCCGTATGCCCCCCGAACGAAAGCGTCCGCTGAACGAGCGAAAAGGCAGCTCCAATACCAATGCCGACGATCGCGACAGCCGCTATGACCTCAATGAGGGTAAATCCTCGGGATTTCATGTCAGTCAACGTCAATCATTCCCCTGTTATTCACCTTCACAATCCTGGTTCCAGAGTCCGGAGTCCCAAGCGTAATCTGAACTTCCGTGGCGTTCCCGGGATTAAGCCAGACCTCGGGCTTTGGAGGAACAAAGGTGATGCTGAGATTCGGGCTTATGGAGAGCGCCGATATTGTTACCCGCGACTCTAAGTTCATGGTGTCAATAATCTGATCAGGCCCAGCCTCGTACTTTTGATTATCATTGCAGTCAACGAAGATGAAGTAGGAGGTTGGGGTTGCAGTATCAAAGTATACTCCGTACCCGCTCACGAAATTCGTGCCCCCACAATCAAAACTCTGGGCCCGCAGGACGAGTTCAGCTGCCTGCCCAATATCCTGAGCCAAGCGCTGGGCCGATCGATCCAGGGCAAGCTGCCGTCCTCCGAGGCGGAGATTGGGTACCGTAAGGGCAGTGAGAAGGGCCATCACAGCTATGACAACCAAGAGTTCAGTGAGCGTAAAGCCTCGTTCTTCAACCATGCACGGTGCGCTATTCGCACGCCTTCATTCTATCAAATACAACGCGGCGACTCAAACGGAAAAGCGAAAAGAACAAGACGCACGGCCAGGACCCTTCAAAGAAACGAGTTAAGTGCTCAGTAGACGGTAAATCCGACCGCGACAACGAGCTTTGATCCAGGAAGCGCCTCCCGCTGATCAAAAATGAATACGCCACCTCGCAAGTTCGCGCCAACTGGAACTTCTTGAAAACTAATGAGCTGGCCTCCTCCAGAGGATTCAGCATTCCTCTGATCAAGGAATCTGGTCGTGTCTGAAACCTCAATTGAAATACGCTCTCCGTCCTTCTCCAAGATTACGCTATCGCTCGTCTTGCCTATGAGAACCCCTTCCACGTTCGCGGTCCACTCGTAGAACACGGGGTTCAGCAGGAGGTCGCGCGGGAAAGGAAGAAGATTTTCTGGCACCACCTTCTCGCCGCTCTCTTCTGAAATATATTCAGTTACGTACTGCGTATCTAGTTTGTCTTGCCCAGGAAACGCTCTGGCCCCAAAAAATCCAACAGCTACGCCGCCGAGCGCCACTGCAATAAGAATAACTTGAGCGTTTGTCTTCATGCTTCTATTTAACCACGAAACTTTGCTTCCACAATACATGTTATCCACACCCCCGTTCCTTATTCGCGCACCAGACAAAACATCCGGCAAAAAAGAAGCGGGGCAGTTCGCGTAGAACCGCCCCATTGTATTCCTTTCTGGATCTTTCGATCCTTACTTTTGCGGAGGCAGCCACTTTGTAGCCCAGCTTCTATCTTCGGGTGTCATGGGATACCCAAGGTACCAGCTGGCGCATGCCTGGCGAGCCGGCACGGTCGGGCGTAGGTACTCCTGAGCCACCCCGTCCTGGTACCAGGCGTCGCCCTGGAACGTCCACCCGGTCGTCTTCATGAAGTCGATGCCTTCCAGAGTCCTGCTCCAGGCCTCCTGGTAGTCAAACTCCAGACCGCTGTCCATGACCACCTGATGCTGATGAGCGACGCAGACCTGCTCTGCAATCCCGCGGACTATCGCGCTTTCTGATGGTTTGACATACAGGGGGTACCGCGGAAGCGAGTCGGGGAACCAGTACTCTACCGTCCTGCTCGGATACACGTAGCCTACCCCAGAAGGCATGGTACCCTGCTTCTCCATCAGACACAGACCGTCTGGGACCGAGAGCACCACCAGCATTCCGACAATCTCCTGAGGCCAAGGTAGGCATCCAGGCGGGACGCTCACCTTGGGACCGCCGATGCCTCCCTCCTGGCAAACCACCAAGAGCGGCGAGCCGGCAGGAATCTGCCCCTCGGGGTAGACCTGCAGGAACTCTGCATTCACGAACGAGGGAGCTCCCACGGCATAGCCCACAAAACGACCTTCCTTGGTCGTCCAGACGGACACGAGGCCGCACCCCTTGTTGAACACCTCGCCTCTGAGCTGATCCACGCTTCCGCCGGTCGTGTAGACAAGGATGGCGAGTCCTCCCTTTGCCGGGAGTGGGAAGGAGCCATTGATATCGGCTCCTGCCTGACGCACAGGCAAAAGCCCGACGAGGACGGTCAGCGAAATGACGGCCGCCCAAAGAATCCTGCGGGTCATGAAACCCTCCTCTCTTCAAGTTGACTCGGTTCATGGCGAACCGATACTGACTACACGATATATGTTTTTGAGGATTTGTCAAGCTCATTGAAAGCAAAACGAGCCCCGGAAAGGAGCTCGTTTTCTGCAGGACCCTCAGCTTTAGCGCAAGACGAGCGGAAAGAGCAAGTCAAATCCGAACGGAGAGATCTCTTCCCACTCCGGGAATGGAACCCCAATATTCACG
>JAUYMI010000026.1 GCA_030698665.1 bacterium | reverse complement strand
GCTTAACTGTCGCTTAACCTACATTGTGCGACAAATACTCTCTCACAATATATCCCTCCCCTAAGCTCCTCTGGGAGGGCTTTTTGGAAAAGAAAACGCTCCGTATCCTTCTTGGTAGTTAGAACGGAGCGAGTACACAGAGGATATCTGCGAGCTGGAACGTCATGAGGATGTCTCTGGGGGTTCGCCAGCGCATGTGCTCTTTGTCTCCGATGTCCAGGTTGGGCATGAGCGTGGAGAGGGCTACCTCCAGGGTTCCGGCGATGTCCGCCTGGTCGTAGATGGTTATGGCGTATTCCCGCTGAAGGTCCGTGTCCAGATACAGCTCCGATGCAGGAATTCCCAGACGGTAGGCCACGACCTCCAGGATGGCTTCATAGAGGTCATCTATGTTGAGCCATGTCCCTCTGCCGGTTCTCCTCATCCGCTCCTGCTGTCTCAGAAGAGCTGCGAGGATGGAGCTGAGACTGAACCACTCCAGATGCTCTTCGTCGCCGAACTTGATATAGAAGAGCTGTTCGATGTCCCGGGCCAGCTTGATTTGTTGCCTGGCGTTTAACCCTAGCTTCCGAAGGTCTGTGTCGAGTTCCAGTACTGAGGGTACGGGAATCTCGAGCTCTTCTGCGACGAGGATGCGAAGGATGCTAGTTTCCTCATCTTGCATTTTAGCCGTCCTTCCCGTGAACCGCTTTCTACTCTTTCTATACTCTCGCCTCACTCTCTCGTCAAATATCAGTGAAAAAGAAAGGCGCCCATTATCGGACGCTCGCCTCCTGCATCTGCAAAGCGTTTCTGACGCTGTTGTGGATGTTCCCGAGACTTCGCCAGCCCAAGTGCTCGTCCTCGGGCAGCTCGATGCGGAGAGCTTTCTCCAGCTCGTTTGCGATCTCTACCCTATCGAGATCGTCCATCTCAATGGGCACGAGCGACGTGATGTCAGGAAGATCTTCAACAGCAGAATCCATCTGTTCTGCCACGATCCTGTAGATGGTGGTGAGGACATCATCCTCTTCGCGCATGTATGCTCTCCTTCCGCGCTGGCCCCGTTATACCACCCTTCCCTACCCCGTCAATGCCAAGGTACTTTAAATGTCGCACAATGTTGCCTTCTTGATGTTCTTGACACGGTATTTTGCCCATGATACAAAAACTGTACTCGGGTCGAAAGGATGTTAGTCTAGCTAGACGCCTGGGCCTCGGAGATGGGGCGCCCCTAATACCAGGCGAGGGAAACCGCCTCACAACATCCTACTCTCCTCTGGGAGGGTTCCTAGGCTGAAGAGCCATGGAACGACCGAGTCCGGTAGGTGGCAGGGAGAGGCGACGTGTTCGCACTTCGTTCTCTCCCTGCCGCCCCCTTCAACACTCCAAGCGCCCGGTGCTACCGAAGGCGCTTTTGCGTTACGGAGTATTTTGATAGTATTGGTACTGGAGTGAGGAAGGGAGGTACCGCGCATGAGCTTCATTAAGAAATACGCGTGGTACGGATCTGCGGTAGTCGCCTAGCACGAACGCAGGGTGGATATTGCAGAGCCGCATGCTCTTTGGGGTGTGCGGCTTTTATTATCTATGGTTGCTAGGCTCAATAAACGGCACGAACACAAAGCCGTGGTACTCTTCTTTTGAGAATGCGCCCTCATCTTTCTTTACTTCCTTGAATACCGAGTTGCCCTTGGGGTACACGAGCCGTCCCCCGACCTTCAGCTGTTCCCGCCAGGCCTCAGGGACCTGCGGAACCTCGGCTGCCGCAATGATGGCGTCAAATCCCCCTACCCTCTTTGCCTCCTCGGGTAGCCCCGGGGCAGCATTCTGGCAGTAAAAGGTGATGCGTTCTTGCAGCTCCGGGTACTTGCTGGCGTTTGCCTTTCCGAGCTGGCAGAGTTCGGGCACGAGTTCAATGGCATACACAGCTCCCCTCTCCCCTACTATGTGAGCTAAGAGGGCTGACTGCCAGCCAGACCCGTGTCCCACGTCCATAACATGGTCTCCTCTTTTCACAGCAAGATGTTCCAGCATGAAAGCAACGGTGTAGGGCTGGGAGATGGTCTGCCCCGCCCCTATGGGCAGAGCCACGTCGTCATACGCGCGAATCAGAAAATCCCTGGGCACAAAGTCCTTTCGGTCAACCCTGCTGAACGCGTCCCTTACCATTGGAGACCGGAGAACGCCTTCTCTTTCTAAAAGTTCAACAAGCGCATTCATGAACTCATTGTACTACACTCTCTCTTTAAAAAAGAAAAGCCCATGCCTACACTGCAGGCTGGGCTCGGGCGGACAGTACCTCCGCGCACTCTTGGAGGGTCCGTTGCAGGGCCTTTAGCGGATCATCGGCCCTGAGGATGGGCCGTCCGATGACCAGGAGGTCGGCTCCCTGCTCCAGGGCTTCCCTTGGGGTCATGGTTCGTGCCTGGTCGTCTGCGACCTGGTACCACTCGGGCCGGATGCCGGGAGTCACCTTCAGGAGCTTCTTCAGCGGTTCTTCGTTGAGAACATCAAGCTCCTGGGCCGAAGAGACGATTCCTCTGACCCCGGCGCCAGCGGCATCGAGCGCCATCTCCCGCACCGTCTGCCTCAGCGACTTCCCATAGATGTGGCGGATCTCGTTGTTGCCGTTCTCTTCATCGTCATGGAGCGACGTGAGCACCGTGACGGCTAGGATGCCGTCTGGCATTTCCTCCGCCGCAGCTTGCATCATCTCAATGCCGCCTGATGCGTGCACGGTGATGAGGTCGGCTCCAGCGTCCCTGAGCACCCGTACGGAGTTTCTCACCGTATTGGGGATGTCGTGGAGCTTGGGATCGGCGAAGATCCTGGCGCCGGTGAGGCGCTTGAGGTCGTAGACGATCTTGGCCCCCTCCTGGATGAGTTGGTCGTTCACCTTGAATCCCCATGCGAGATCGCTGAGGTGGGACGCGGTGCGGAGCGCCTCCGCGCGGTCCATGCCGTCCAGGGGAATGATAACTGGGCTGTCCAACACTTCCTCCTTCGCATTACCCCTCTTTTGCAGGAGGGTTTCTGTCAGAATACTACACTAATGCAGGGAGAAAGAAAAGGCCGCTATCCCCTAGCGGTCTCTTGCAGTTCTATCATCTCCTCTCTCATAACGGAAACGCTGGGGGGAGCTTCGATTCCGAGCTTCACCCGTCTGTTCCCGATAGAGAGAACCCTCACGACGATGCTGTCGCCAATGACAATGCTCTGATCCTTTTTTCTCGTCAGGACAAGCATACAGCCTCCATGCTGTGAATAGGGCTTTCTTTTGAAGCCCAGCGCTGTGTATACAATACCACAACCTCAGTTAAAAATCAAGGACTTGAAGCGCTCCCATAACGACAGCTCCTCAATGTCCTCTTTGATCTGTTGTTTCTCCTCCTCAAAGCTCTGTTGGACTCCGGGCTTTCTCGCCTCAATCTCCTGCCCCAGGAGTTCCTTGATCCTGTCTATCCACCCCTGGACCCAGTCCTTGGCCGTGTTCTGCCAGAGCGCGGTCAGCCACGAGGCGACCCAGGTAAAGATCTTCTCCCAGATGGGAAGCACCTGGTTGTGGAAGGCCTCGGACATCTTTGAAGGCAGCTGGTTTAAGATTCCCAGCCCGAAGGTTTTTGCCCCTTCAATGGTCTTTGGGGCCTCCAGACCCTGCTGGGCAAATCCCAGGGAAGGGAGAAGAGAGAATAGAAGCACGAGAGCTACAGCTCCCCTCACTCCCCTATGATGTAAGAAGGTGTTGCGCATGACGTATTCTCCGTATGGCTTCATTCTTCCCCAGGATTGAGGCAATGTCAAAGGGCGGAGGCGATGCTTTGCGTCCCGACAGGGCAACCCTCAGAGGCCAGAGCAGGCCTCCTTTGTCCTCCCCTGCCGTCTCAAGAAGGGCTTTCTCAAGGCTTTCTGGGCTCCAGGGCTCTACGATGCCATTGAGCACATTTGAGGCCCTCTCAAGGGATTCTGAGGCCTTCTGAGAGCTCATATCCTTCCATTTCAGCAGGTCTGTCTCATACTCCAGCTCTGTCTTGAAAAAGAAACCGGCGAGTTCAGGGAGCTCCCCTAATGCCTTGAGGCGTTCTTGAAAGAGCTGAACGATGCTCTGGAGCTTCTTTGAGTCCAGGGACTCGATGGGAACCCCGGACTTTTCCAGATACGGAAGCGCAAGCTTTGTCAGCTCCTCAAGCGGGGTCTCCCTGATATAGTGGCCCGAGAGCCACTCTAATCGCTTGGCATCAAACACAGCTCCTCCCTTCTGAACCCTGTCTAAAGAGAACTTCTCAACGAGTTCCTTGAGCGAGAAGACCTCCTGCTCTCCTCCCGGGTTCCACCCCAGGAGCGCTAAAAAGTTGAGGATACTTTCAGGCAGGTATCCTTCCTGACGAAAACGAGTGACGCTCATGTCTCCCTGCCGCTTTGAGAGCTTCGTGCGGTCTTCCCCGAGCAGGAGCGGCAGGTGCGCATACTGCGGGCTCTCAAATCCCAGAGCTTCCTGCATGAGTATCTGTCTTGGTGTATTCGGAATGTGGTCTTCCCCCCGGATCACGTGAGTGATTTTCATGTCATGGTCGTCCACCACGACCGTGAAGTTATACAGGGGGTTCTCTGAATCTTTGGCTATGACAAAATCCCCTGAGAGAGAGGTGTCAAATTCAATGGTTCCCCGGACGAGGTCTTCAAAGGAGATCTTTCTGCCGGGGTTGAGAAAACGGATCACGCCGGGCACCCCATTTTTGAGCTTCTCTTGCGCCTCTTTCTTAGATAAGGAGCGGCAGGTCCCAGCATACCTGGGCGCCTCCCCTCTCTTCTCCTGTTCTTCCCGCTCTTGCGCGAGCTGTTCTGAGGAGCAGAAACACCAGTATGCCTTTCCTTCGTTGAGAAGTTTCTCCAGAGAAGCTTTATATATCTTCGTGCGCTCTGACTGCCGGTACGGACCCTCGTCCCATGTTAGGCCCAGCCACGTGAGGTTGGAGAGCATGTCTTCTTCCCACCTCTTTTCCGATCTTTCCTTGTCTGTATCTTCCACGCGTACAATGAGCTTGCCCTTGTGGTGGTGCGCAAAGAGATAGTTAAAGAGCGCGGTCCTGAGGTTCCCCATGTGCAGGGGTCCGGTGGGAGAAGGAGCGAATCTGGTTCTGACGCTTGTTTTCATTATCGTCCCACAAGGTACTCAACAATGGTTCTGGCCATGACCTGGGCCGCCTCGGGTTTGGCGAAGCTGGCCGCGGCCCGAGACATCTTTTCCAGTTCCTTTGGATTGTCAAAGAGGTAGATGAGCTTTTCTAAAAAGAAGTGGGGGGTGAGGTTCATCTCCTCCATCACGATGGCAGCTCCCGTGTTCGCATACTCATAGGCGTTTTCTGCCTGGTGGTTCTGGGCTGCCTCAGGGAGAGGAATGAGAATGGAGGGTTTCTTGAGCGCTGAGATCTCAAAGATGGAACCCGCCCCAGCGCGATTCACGATGAAGTCGGCGGCCGCATACAGGTGTCTGAGCTCGGGTTCTTTGACAAAGGGAACGGGGTGGTAGAACTTCATGCCGTCTGATGAAACAACGAGACCGGCCTCCTTTTTCACCTGCTCAAAGTTGCTCTCCCCTGTCTGGTGTACGACCTCAAAGCGCTTGAGCATCTCCTCTGCTGTCTCCAGGAACATGTCGTTGAGGCGGGAAGACCCCTGGGACCCTCCAAGGAGCAGGATGAGGGGCTTTCCTCCAACGAGCTTGAAAAGGCGCGTTGCCTCTTCCTTGTTTCCCGTGAGGAGCTCAGAGCGTATGGGGTTCCCCACGAGTACTACCTTCTCAGTTGAGAAGTGCTGGGTTCTGGCAAAGGAGGTGAAGATGCGCAGGGCAAACCTTCCAGCTATCCTGTTAGCCAGTCCCGGGGAGATGTCTGACTCATGCAAAAAGACGGGGATGCCGAGCATCCATGAGGCCACTGTGGGGGGAATTGCTCCATACCCTCCTTTGCTGAACACGAGGTCCGGGGAGGAAAAAAAGAGCTTGAAAAATGCCTGGATCACCCCCAGAGGCAGCTTGATTCCGAGATCCAGGACGTTGGAGGCGATGGACTGTGCGTTCTGATACCTTCTCATCTTCCCGGCCAGCACCGGGGAGACCCTGATTCCCTCATTACGAAAAAAGATGTCCGTGAACTCATTGGAGGGGCCCACATACTCAAACTCCAGCTTGTTCCCGTGGTAGAGCTTCCTGATCTCGCGGGCAACGGCAATAATGGGGACGATATGCCCTCCGGTTCCCCCTCCTGAAAACACAATCTTCATATGGTGGTATTCTACCCTGATTCTGAAGAAATATTAAGGAGGATGCCCATAGCCAGGAGTCCTGAAACCAGGGCGGAGCCCCCGTAGCTGATAAAGGGCAGGGGGATGCCGGTGAGGGGAATGAGTCCGATCATGGCCCCAATGTTGATGAAGGCCTGTGCTGAGATCCAGACGGTGATTCCCGCCGCGGTCAGACGCTCAAAGGTTCTCTGAGCCCGGTACGCCGTGTAGAGTCCTCTCCAGGCAAAAGCAAGAAAGAGACAAATGAGCAGAATTGCTCCAAGAAAGCCGGCTTCCTCGGCGAACACGGCAAATATTGAGTCTGACATTGGCTGGGGCAGGAACCCGAACTTCTGGGCGGAGAGTCCCAGTCCCAGTCCCGTGAGGCCCCCTGATCCAATGCCGATGAGCGACTGCTTGATCTGGTATCCTTTTCCCAGAGGGTCCAGCTGGGGATCCAAGAAGACAGCCAGGCGGCTCATGCGGTATGGGGCCAGCTTGACTAAAAGGAAGAAAAAACCGATGCCAGAGAATGCCAGAAAAGCGGTATGCCAGGCGGGGGTCGGAGCGGAGAGATACATGAAGAACGCGATGATGCCAATGAGCCCCAGGGTGCTGATGTCAGGCTGCAAGATGAGAAAGAAGGCGATGACTCCCATGATGACGGTGAAGGGAATTAAGGTCTGGGCCATGCCTCCCCCCTTCCCGTCGGTTCGTCTGGCGAGCCAGGAAGCCAGGTACAGGATGAATGCTGGCTTGAGCGCCTCTGTGGGCTGAAAGGAAAAAGGTCCCAGGAATATCCACCGCGAGGCTCCTCCCACAGCCCCCCCGATGAAAGGGACAAAGACCATGGCGGTCAAGACAAGGGCGCCTAAAAGAAAGGGAAAACTCCAGCGCTTGAGAGTTTCTGTCGGAAGGAAGAATACTCCTGTCGCAAGCAGGAGTCCCGGAAGAAAGCCGAAGATCATCTGGTGGAAGAGGAAGTAGAAGGGAGTACCGGTGCGATCATACGAGAAGGAGGCCGATACGGAAGAGAGTATCAGCAACCCAACGAAAAGTATGAGCAGGCAGATGCCCAAGAGCACAGGATCCGGGCGCTTCCTACTTTTCTTTGCCATAGTGTTTCGCGTATTTTGCGAACTGCTCTCCCCTGTCCTTGTAGTCGCGGAACATATTAAAGGAGGCGGCCGCGGGAGAGAGGAGGCAGGTCTTTCCCTTCCTTGTCAGCTCGTAGCAAAGCCGCACCGCCTCTTCCATGTCGTGAGCCTCCCTGGCCTCAGGAAACCTGCCTTTCTTCAGCTGTTCCACTGCCTTCCATATCTCGCCTCCTGTTTCAGGAAAGAGGATAACGTGCTTAATTCCGCTTTCCACAACGGCCTGGGCGAGCTCGTCATACGAGGATTCTCCCTTTCCCCGGCCTCCGAGGATGATGGTTGCCACCTCTCCTTTGAGAGTCTCTATTGCTGCAATCACAGCTGGCATTGTCGTTCCCATGGAGTCGTTGACGAAGGTGATCCCTCGGAAGGTTCCTACGGGTTCCAAGCGATGAGGCAGGGGTTCAAAGCTCAGGGTGGCTTTTTTGATTACCGCTTCTGGCACCTTGTACATTCTCCCGATGATGACAGCCGGGTTTGGGGAGGCGACAAACGGGAGGCGTCCTGGAATCATTGGTGCTGACTTTGTAAAGGCGATCTTTTTTGCCTTCGTGTGTTTTGCTATCTCGCGGCATCCATCGTTTTCTTCCTCGTAGATGAGAATATCTTTGGGTCCCTGGAACAGTGTGATTCGGGCCTTTGCCTCCCGGTACGCCTCAAAACTGCCGTGATAGTCCAGGTGTTCGGGGTAGACATTGACGAGAACGGCAATGTGCGGGCTTTTTTCAAGCCCCAGGAGCTGGAAGGAGGATAGCTCAAAGACGACAACCGTGTCTTTTTTGGTTTTGCTCAGAAACGAGAGGGCCGGGTTGCCAATGTTCCCCATGAGTTCAGTTGCAACTCCACCAGCCCTGAGGACCTGAGTGATGAGGCTGGCTGTGGTCCCCTTTCCCTTGGTTCCCGTGACTCCGATGATGGTGTTGGGACAATTGTCAAAAAACAGCTGAGTCGGAGACGTCATGACTTGATGCCCCCGCATATGGAACCTGACCTCTTCGGGATTGATTCCCGGACTCCGTACGAGCACGTCATACTCTGGAACAGCTTCCAGGTAGTTCTTTCCAAGGTATGCCGATTCCCGCTCCAGGACCTCTTGCTCTTCTTTATTGAACTCCCCTATCTCTCTTATGTCTGCAATCCCAAGCACGGCTGAGGGAAACTTGCTTGCGAGGAACGAAAAAGCGTCTCTGCCTTCGCGGCCGAATCCAAGGATGAGGATACGCTTCCCTTTCAACTCAGACAGCTTCATGGCATTCAGTATATCAAAAAAAAGGAGGGAGCTGAATCATTCACTCCCCTACCTTGAGCCCGAGCTTCGCAGCTAAGAGCTCGGCCTCCTGTTTCACGTTGGCTCTGGCAACCTCCAGGATGGACTGAGCCGCATCCCGGCTCATGACGAGAATCACTTTCCCGGGCCGGCGCTGGTTCTCATCAAGAAAGATGTTGTCCCCGTTCCACAGAAGGGAATTGCGCCAAACCTTGGGCAGAACCTCCCGGATGAATCCCGTGGGCTCGTCAAAGAGGTCGCTCAGGGCCTTAATGAGTACATCCCCCTTGGGAACCGTCTGGTACCCGTCAGCCTTGAGCTGGCAGAAGATGTGCCAGATGATGCCACTCACCTCATCGGTCCGGCTCACTGCGTTCATGGTGTTTGTTCCTTCCCCGTGTGCCAGGAGCATTGTATCAGAAAAGACAGCAAGGTTCAATCACCCGAGGAGACGAATGGCAACTCCGAGAAATCCGGCCACGACGCCGATAATCCAGAAGCGCATGGTGATTGTGTAGTGGGGCCAGCCGATGGCCTCAAAGTGGTGGTGGATCGGGGTTGAGAGAAACACTTTTCTTTTTAGGAACTTTTTTGAGAGCTGCTGAATGATGACAGATCCCGACTCTCCAACAAGAAGTATTCCTATGATCGGGAGCACGGCCACAGAGTCCGTCAGGAAGGCGATGACCGTGAGCGTGGCTGTCAGTCCGATAATCCCGGTCTCTCCCATGTAAAAGCGGGCCGGTGGTATGTTGAACCATAGAAAGGCCAGGATGCTTCCTGTCACGACGAGGCAGAAGGCCGCCAGGTCAGCTTGTCCCTGGGCCAGCGAGATCACGGCGAAGGCAGAAAACATCGTGGCAAACGCTCCACCAGACAAGCCGTCCAGTCCGTCTATCACTCCCCCGCTGTAGGTGGCAATCATGACAAAGACGAAGAGAGGAATGTACCAGAGCCCGAGGCTGAGGTCTCCCAATCCCGGAATGTAAATGGTGTCCCAGCCGAGCTTTGAGGAAAACCACCAGGCTCCCACGAGCGCTATAGTGAAGACGAGCAGGAGGCGGTACCTTAGCTTGAGTCCTCCGCCCCGAGGATCTTCAAGGACTCTCCAGAGTTTTGGGAAGATGGGGCGCGAGAGGACCTGCATGAGGTCGTCCACAAAACCAACCGAGGAGGCCGCAAACAGGGTCGCCACGGGAAGCCATGTTTGAGACCTGCTGAGAAAGTTCAACGAGAGGCCCAGGGGTTCCGTGGCGGCAAAGAGCAGGGCCATGGCAGGAGGGACAAGCCAGATGAGAAGCCCTCCGAATCTCGGAATACTCAGTTTTTCCGGCCCGTGGAACTTTGGCACATACAAGAGCTCCTCTCCTGAGATGGCCTTGTCGCGTGAAACCTTGCGCCAGAGACGGTATCGGTACAGGACGCTTGTTAGGGGAGGCGTGAGGGCGATGGCAAAGGCAAAACTGATGGTGCCCAGGACCGCAATCTTGATAATAGAGAGTTCATTTACCATAGGTAGGAGGTGTAGACCCAGTCAACGAGGGATTTCATCTGACCGAACCTGTCGTCAGCCCCCAGCACGACGTCAAAGAGCATCCCCCGTTCCTTCGGGGCTCGGAGCACAAGTAGGAGGTTCCCCTTTGCTTTTGGAGTCCACCCGGTCTTGCCTCCCAGGACCTGCGTGGGCCACTCTGTGTATCCCAAGAGCTCGTTGGTAGTAAAGAGGGTGTGGTGGAAGTGCCCCGCCGCGTCAAAAAGATCATAGGTCTTGATCTCAAGGATGCTAAAGGCCTCAGGATGCCGGAGGGCAATCTCCTCAGCCAGGCGCGCTATGTCCCTGGCGCTGGAGCGGTTGACCTCGTTGGACTCCCCGTTTGGATCCAAACCCGTTGGGTTAATAAACACCGTTTCCTGCAGTCCGAGGTTCTCCGCTTCTCGATTCATGAGTTCAACGAAGTTTTCTTTTCCTATCACTTCAGCTAACGCTGAGGCCGCGTCATTGCTGGACTCAATGAGGAGAGGATAGAGGAGCTGGCGGACGGTGAAGCGGTCCCCTGGCCTCAAGAACCCGCCCTCCCCCTCTTCTCCCACTGCTTCCTCACTTACGGTTACAACGTGTGTGAGATCGTAGTGCTCCAGTACCGCAAAGGCGGTTATGAGCTTGGTGAGCGAGGCTATGGGAACCTGTTTGTCAGCTTGTTGAGAAAAGAGCGTCTTTGTCCGTTCCCCGTCCACAAAGACCGAGATGCCCGAGCGCGCCAACAGAGAGAAGTTCTCTTGATCACTCTTGTTCGTGGGCCGTGTTTCCAGCAGCAGCTCTTGCAGCTTTTGCTGTTGCGCGAAGGAATCCTGAAGGTTGGCGGAGGATGCTCCCTGAAGGAAGCCGATCTCGGAAGCCGCTTTGATAAACGAACGAAACCCGAACCACCCGAGAGCGGCCAGCAGAAGGACCCCTGCAACAAAGGAGAGGCGTATTTCCCTCCCTCCCCTATTGCTTCTTTGGTTTTTGAATCTTGAGATGAAGTTCATCTAACTGCGCTTGTGAAACTTCAGAGGGGGTTCCCATCATGAGTTCCCTGTTGTCTCCCGTTTTTGGAAAGGCCATGACCTCGCGGATGCTGGATTCTCCAAGCAAAATGGCAAGAAGTCGATCAACCCCTCCCCCGTATCCTCCGTGAGGAGGAACTCCATACGTGAAGGCCTCCAGCATGTGCCCGAACTGTTTTTCAATCTCCTCTTTCTCATACCCCATCACCTCAAAGGAAGCCCTGAGCATTTCAGGATTTGAGGAGCGAATGCTGCCTCCCCCGATCTCCTGTCCGTTAAGCGCAAGGTCATACTGCCATGAGAGCACCTTCCCGGGGTTCTTTGTGACCTCTTTTGGGTCTTCGGTCTGCACGCCGGAAAAGGGGTTGTGTTCAGCCTCCCAGCGCTTGCCTTCTTTTGACCAAGTAAAGGCCGGGAAATCAACAACGAAACAGAAAGCGAGCTCGTTGTTGTTCTCTTTGTCGGCTCTGAGGTCGGGGCGGTCCGTTCCGTGCTTCTCCATGGCTTCTTTGTAGGTGAGAATCGGGAAAGGAACCTGAGAAATTTTCTTTCCCGGAAAGAGTTCTGAGACGAGTTTGGTGTAGAGCGTTTCCAGCAGGGCCATGACGTCCTCTCTCTCAACAAAGGACATTTCAAGATCCAGCTGGGTGTGCTCGGCCTGGCGGTCAGCCCTCGGGTCCTCATCCCTTAGGGCTCTTGCAATCTGAAAGTACTTCTCAAACCCCGCAACCTGCAGAAGTTGTTTGTACTGCTGGGGACTCTGGGGCAGGGCGTAGAACTTACCGGGTTCCAGGCGGGAGGGTACGAGAAAGTCCCTGGCGCCCTCGGGAGTGGACTTGGTCAGGAGCGGGGTCTCAATTTCGCAAAAGCCCTCTTGATACAGGAACTCGCGCATGAACCGCACGACGCGGCTCCTGGTCTCAAGGTTCCGCTTCATGCGCTCTCTTCTCAGATCCAGATACCGGTAGCGCAAGCGCGCCTCCTCTCCAATGCCGTATCCGTCCCCGTCTAGGGGAATCGGGGGTGTTTTGGCTGGAGACAGCACGGTGAGGGATTCAGCTGAAAGTTCCACTGCTCCCGTTGCCAAATCCCTGTTCCTCATCTCAGTGGGACGCTCCTGGATGGTTCCCTGAATCTTCACCACCCACTCAGGACGGACATCCTGGACCGCCTCGTATGCCTCCTTATTTTTTGGGGTGACCACAACCTGAAGAAGGCCTCCCTTGTCCCTCAGGTCAAGGAAGATGAGCTTTCCATGGTCGCGGCGGGATGCCACCCAGCCTGCCGCCTCAATGCTTTCCCCTATCTTGGAGGGAGTTTCGGAACTCAGAATGCGTTTCATATGGTGAGAGTATATCACGGACCTCACTTCCCAGCCAGGTGGGAGTTCAGCCCCTCAGCATACAGTTGCTGAACCTGGGTCGTGGTGAGGGCGGAGGTGAAGATGTAGACGTCATCAAGCTGGCCTGAGTTATTGGTCATGAACGTCATTCCCCCGCTCAAAGCGCTGATGTCGGCTCCCGCCCCATCCTTGGTGCTTATGAGGACACCATTTTTATACGCGTAAACGGTGGTTCCGTCGTAGACTCCGACGAGGAAATACCACTCCCCACTATTCATGCTTCCAAAAGAGGCCCAACGCTGTCCAGCACAGCCGCCAGAGGCGGTAACGCCGAAACCAAGTGTCCTGTGGGAAAGCCAGCTTCCCGCTCCGCACCAGCCCCTGTTTACAATTCTCGGGTCGCCCCCTCCAGATAAGGGTTTGTACCAGTGAGCCACGGTGATGCGGTTGTCAGTGGCCGATGGGATACTATTAGAAATTGTAACGTAGTCGCTTGAGGTACCATTGAAAACAAGGGCCGTGCCTCCTAATGTATCGTTTGCGACATAGGTAGCTCCGGTAATCGTTCCATTGTTGGAGTACCCCGCGTTGTCGTACGCTGTGGTGCCAGATCCTTCTTCAAATCTCCAGATGCCGACAGCCTGGTCTCCCAGGGTGTGCTGAAGAGAAGAAGCAAACTGTTGACCGGCCGCCACTCTGCTTCTCTGTCGTGTTCCCTGGAGGTTGACCAAGACAATGGAGGCCAAAAGACCGATGACCGCAATGACAACCAGGAGTTCGATTAAGGTAAATCCTTTCTTCATTGCTCAGCAAGATGTCTTTCTCTGCCTTCAGCATACAGCTGTTGGATTCTTGTTGTCGTGAGGGTGGTGGTGTAGAGGGAAACGTCGTCCATCATGCCAGCAAAATACAGGTCTCCCCCTCCCCTCCTTCCAAGGCGGAGAGGGTATGAGGAGGCAACGGCTCCAACCGTGTATGACTGAGGAGCTCCGAATCGAGATCCATTCTTGTATACGGTAATCGTGCCAGCACTTGTGTCCCGCACTGCGGCAACATGGTACCACTGGTTTGTCCCCTCAGAGAAAAACCCGGCCCATCCAAGAGGAGAGTATGCGATGCCGTCTCCTTGGCGCCAGCGGAGATCA
>JAUYMI010000008.1 GCA_030698665.1 bacterium | reverse complement strand
TCTGAGAGCGAAAAACGGAAACCACGTTTCCCCTGCTGTCTAAAACATTCCCAAATCGAACCGAGATGAACTTCGTCTTCCCAGCTCCATTCGCAAAATGGCATATCATCTCCCCAACGCGCTTTGTCGCTCCCATGATGGAAGACGGATTTACCGCCTTGTCAGTGGAAATAAAGACAAAGCGCTCAACGCCGCTTTTGACGGCAGCTTCCACCACAACCCCGGTTCCAAAAATGTTATTGGCAACCGCTTCACTGGCGTTCTCATCAGCTTCCATGAGCGGGACGTGCTTGTAGGCCGCCGCATGAAAGATCAACTGCGGGTGGGTATTAGAACATATCCGCTCCAGCTTCTCTGGCTCGCGAATGTCCGCGACAAACGCATGAATGGAAAGTTGCGGGTATTTCTCCTTAAGCTCTTCTGAGATGTAAAAGATGCCCGACTCATCCTGATCCAATAGGATGAGAGAAGAGGGGTGAAAGGCCGCCACCTGCCGGGCGATCTCAGATCCAATGGAGCCCGCCGCCCCCGTCACAAGAACATTCTTGCCCCGAATGGACTCTTCAATGCTCTGCGTATCCAAGGAAACGCTCTCCCTTCCGAGAAGATCTTGCACCTGGACCGAACGCACGTCTCCCATGGAGACCTTTCCCCCAAGGATTTCAATCACGGAGGGCAGAACCTTCACGTCCCGCAGTCCGGCCTCTCTCGCTAAGGCGACGGCTTGTCTGATGACCCTTGAGTCAGCTGAGGGCATAGCCACAACGATCTCTTCAATGCCATAGCGCGCAACCACCTCTGGAATATCGGCAATCCTTCCTGCAACCTTGACTCCGTGGATGGAAACCCCCTGCTTTGCCTCGCTGTCGTCAAGAAAACAAACGGCGGTGTAGCTTCTTCTCAAAGCCATGCTGCGCACGAGCTGCTCTCCCGCATCTCCCGCCCCCACGATCAGCACGCGCCGGCCCCCCTCCCCTTCGTTCCCGCGTCTCAAATGGCGGCTCATGCGCTTTGCCAATCTGAGTGAGGCGGTTGCAAGAAAGATGAACACGACCGATATGACAAAGATTGATCTCGGGAAAGAGATGAAGGGCGGGTACGCGCGAAGAACCAGAAGAATGATCCCCAGCGTAAAACTCCCAAGAGCGGTTGCCTTCACCAGCGAGAAGAGTTCACCCGTGCTCACATACGACCAGGAAAGCGAGTGGAGGCGAAAAAGATAGAAAACGGGAAGAAAAACGGCTATTGCCAGAAGCGTGGTCCACTGAATGGAGCCCTGCCAATAGAAGTGAGGGATCACCCCTTCAAAGCGCACTAAAAACGCCAATACAATGGAGAGCGCGATCAGGACGGCGTCGCTCCCAAGGAAAAACAGGGTGCGCGTCTTTTGGTTTCGCTTGAACCCCCTCATACGAGCTCTCTGAGGCAGGAAACAACATACTCCACCTCTGACTTCTTCATGGAAGTGAAGAACGGAAGGGCGAGTGTCCTCCCTCCCACAGATTCAGTATTCTTGAACATGCCAGGCCTGTAACCGAACGTTTTTTTGTAAAAGGGCTGGAGGTGAATGGGCACGAAGTACGGCCGGCACTGCACCCCTCTCTTTGCCAAGCGAGAGATAAGCGCATCGCGCTTCCTTGCCGTATATGGTTTTGCAAGCAGGACAACATAGACGAACCAGCTCCGTCTTGTCCTCTCAGCTTCCCCTGGCGCTACGATGCCCTCAACGCCTTTCAGTCTCTCTGCGTAGAAACGGGCCACGGCCTCACGTTTTTTCAGGATTGGACCCAAGCGCTTCATTTGCTCAATGCCCAACGCGCACGATACCTCAGGGAGCCGGTAGTTGTACCCCAGCTGGACATGCTCAAGCCATTTGCCGGACTTCACCTTTCTTCCTTGGTTCGCCATACTCCTGCAAGCATCAGCAACCCTCGCGTTATCCGTGAGCACGGCTCCTCCCTCTCCCGTATTATGCAAACATACTGCCCCATATCCTCCAATAAAGTTCTGCGCCCCCTTTACTTCAAAATCATACACAAACTCATGAAATTTCTCTTTCTTAATCTCGTTAATCTTAAGAAGGGCAACGTCTTGTAAAAGAAGGTCTGGGCAACGAATTTGTTTCTCACGAACCCATTTTTTTAGGGTCTCTACCGACACCGATTCCTTATCTCGCAACCTGCCTTTTTGAAGCCGCAGAGACCCTTTATCCAACGATAGAAATTCTACCGGAACACAGTTTTCTTTTGCTGTCCTTTGTTTGCCAAAACCCAAAATCTCGCAAGTATAACTATGACATAACTTGCCGTTTTTTGAGTAGTACGCGTGTTTCTCTAATCGCGACTGAACACCAAGGGTCAAAAGCAAATAATGCAGCCCGTTCGCGAGGTCTTCAGAGGCAACTTTCAACTTTCTGCTTTCTGACCCGTTGATTACCCTTTCATGACCGTCGCCATTGAGAAGCCCCTCTATAAAAGCAAACTTATTCCCATCGGTAGTACTCCAAATAATAGAAGGGATGGCTTTTTCGTAAACATTTTCCCCACAATTGAGATTCCTGAACAAATCGGAATGAAGTAACCCCCCAGCGGACACCGAGCACTTGTTCCCCTTTCCTGACATAATGCTTGCTTTGAAACTTGGCCAGATGCTCTCAAAAATATCTGCCACTTCCTTCACATAAGTATTTTTCTCATGGAGGCCAAAGGTAAACCTAAGCCCTCCCCCATTTGTCTCGCTCTCATACCCCCCTTCAGCGGCAAAATAACCAAGAAGTTTGCAAAGACGCTTGTCAATTTTTACTTTTCTATCTATGTATTTTCCCCCGCCTCCGCCAACTTCATTATTTTGCACAATGATTTTTTCATTGTCGTATTTTATATTTTCCCTCTGCGTATACTCTAAAACATCAATCTCTTTGATAAAACTTTCTGGGGCCGGCAGTTTTCGAGGGACAAGCAAGTAATCGCCTACCTTAAGATTCTTGCCAAGAACTTCTATGATTTTGCTGTCCCTGACTGTAAAAACACTATGCGACTTTGTTATCTCAACCTCTCTTCCTTTTTCGAGTCGGATTTTCAAGATCTCGCTATGGATGGAGTGTTTGATAAAAGCGTCTACGTTCTGCCAGGATATTCTCCCCTGTTTGTCAAAAGCAAGACATCGATACCCTCTCGGCTTCCAGTACTCGTCTATCATGAAATCCATTAGCTTCCCTATCTTTACAAGTTGCGTTACTCCATCCTTCTTGATGAGTACGGGCGTGTTGTATCGTACAGAAGTAATCTGCTTGTTTGGATAGAAAGAGAAAATGGAAGCATCTCCGAAGCTTCCACACCTCTTCCCATTATAGAGGGCCCCGATTGCCTCAGCTGAGTCCTCAATAACCTTAAGCTTGTGCTTTCTTGCTATCTTCAGTATGGAATCCCAATCCGCTGGATGCCCGAAGACATCAACTGCAAGGATTGCCTTGGTCTTTTTCGTAATCTTCCTTTCAATCTGAGAAGGATCAATGTTGAAGCTCTCCTCTTCAATGTCCGCGAACACGGGTTTTGCTCCCTCATACAGCATGCAGTTTGCAGACGAGATGAAAGAAAACGGGGTTGTGATGACCTCATCTCCCTTGCCGATGCCCAAGGAGCGAACGATGAGATGAAGGGCTGAGGTCCCCGAGTTCACCGCAACCGCGTACTTCCTTTGTGCCTGCTTTGCCATCATCCCCTCAAACTCCGAGAGCTTCGGGCCCAGGCTCAAGCTTGGAGTGCTCAAGACAGCCAAGACGGCCGATTTCTCGGCCTCCGTTATGTCCGGTTTTGATAATGGTATGGTTAGTGAAGAAGCCATAGTCCCAGGATGACTGAGAGCACTTGGGCGGTAGCAAAAAGAAAGAGAACCATTCTCACTGAGTACCCGTTCTGGAGCAGGTTGTCATAAACATGTCTCCTATCCCCTCGGAGAATTGAGGCTCCCTGAACCACCCTCCTGATGTTCGTGAAAATCCCCTCAAACAAGGGAACCCCCATGAGGAACACTGGCCCAAGTACTCCTTGTATGGCATTGAAATCCGAGAAAAGCAAGGCAAGAACTGCGAGGCAAAAACCGAGAAAGTAGGCGCCAGAATCCCCCATAAATATCTTGGCTGGCGGAAAGTTAAAGAAGAGGAATCCGAGAACGGCTCCCAGGAGCGCGAGTGAAAGAACAAAAGCGAAGGGGTTAGATAAAACAAGACCTGCGACAGCAAAGCCCGCAAAGGAAAGGGCACTCAAGGTTCCAGCTAAGCCGTCCATGCCGTCCTGATAGTTCAGGGCGTTCATAAAGGCAAAGATATAAAGGAAGACAAGAGGAGCCAGGAACAGGGCGAACACAGCCCCAAAAGAAAGTATGAGTGCAACAGCTGCCGGGACCAGGAGCAAGGAAAAGAGCTTGAGAAGCGGACGAGAGCTGGAAGTCCGCTTCCACTTGAGGTCATCGTACAAGCCAAGCCCAAAGACAAGAAGCGAGGATGAGAAAACTGCGACCAGCCGCGTATCCTGAGGGGCAAAGAATGCGAGAGCAACAAGGGCTCCTGCCGCAATGGCCGCACCCCCGAGGAAAGAGATCTTTCTCGTATGAATCTTCAAGGAATCTCCCTGAAACTCGTCGAAGAGTTTGTACCTCTCAGCTGCCTTTCGCACAACTGGAATGAGAGCCGCTGAAACGAGGAAAGAAAGAATGAAGGGAAAAAAGAAGTTCATGATATGTCGTACACGTACACGAGTGATACTGCATTCCCATGTACCTTGACCTCGCTGAGAAGCTGGAATCCGGACTTCTCATAAAAGGCAATGGCACGCTTGAGATCCCTTCCAACCGCCAGCTTAAAACGACTCACGCCCCTCCTCTTCATCTCTTTGGCAAACTCATGGAGCATAGCTGGGGCTGCCCCCTTTCCCTGAAACTCTTTTCCTACGGCGATACTAAATAGCTCTGCTTTGGGGCCCTCCTTCATCTTTTGGGGATACAGCAAGGACTCAAACATCCTTTTGAGACGCAAGGGGTTTAGCATTTGAGGAAGGAGCACCCTCACAGCAAAGAAAAAGGAGTGCAGAAGCAGGGATCGCGAGAAAGAGGAGGGATTCGTGCTCCCAGAAGCAAAACCAACAACCCCTCCCTGTTCTTCTGCAACCACGCAGAATGAGGAATCTGAAGTTATGAGCTCCTTGTAGAACCTAACGAGAAATCTTTGAGGAAGAGATGAGAGAAAACCCGTAGCAATCTCCGTTCTGTGAAGTTCGGCCACTGTTTCTGCGTCTTTGGATTGTGCCAAACGAATAATCATTTCTTGATGCGTTCTTGAATAAGGCCTCTGTATTGCTTCACCATCTTTGCAAATACGACCTCTTCGTTGAACTCCCTCTCCACCCTTCTTCTTCCCGCCTCTCCCATTTTCTTTGCCTCCTGCGGATTCTTGAGTATCCGAATCAGGGCCTCAGCTAAACGCTCTGGATTGTTAGAGGGGACTAAGAACCCTGTTACCCCATTCTCAACAACCTCTTTGCATCCCCGAATGTCAGAAGCCACGACCGGAACCTCCATGGCAGAGGCCTCAAGAATTGAGAGCCCCAGTCCTTCGCGAAAGGAGGGCAGGACGAAGACATCCATGACGGCATAGAGCTCTTCCACATCCGTGCGCTCTCCCAAAAATATCACGCTCTTTGCTATCCCATAGCGGGAAACCTCCTTTGGGTCCAAAGCATCTTCCTTTCCTGGTTCTTCTGGCCCCACCACAAGCAAAATGGCTTCTGGAACCTGCTTTTTCACCTCAGCGAACGCCTCAAAAAGAGGAAGGAACCCTTTCTCCTTCACTAGACGGGCAACAATTCCCACCACCTTGGCTCCGGGCTTGATTTTTAAGCTCTGCCTCTTTCGCTCAACGAACCCACGTGAAAACTTTGCAGGGTCAAGCTTCCGAAGGTCCACTCCCCCGCCCATATAGACGATCTTTTCTGATGGATAAATCCCTTTCTCAATCAGATACTCAACATCTTCTGTGTTCACGGAAAAGGCCCTATGCACAATCCGAGCTTTAATATACTCAATTGGTATGAATATCATTTTCTTCTGCCACGAGGATCCTCGTTGAAAGTACAGCCCGTGAATGGTGGTGACGCGGACAGGAACTCTGGTGAGGAACGCCGCAATCTGGCCCAAGAAACTCGCTTTGGGGGTGTGGGTGTGCACAATGTCAAACCGCTCTCTCTGAAAGAACAGGATGAGGTTCACGAGCGCAATGAGGTCGGCAACGGGAGTGAACAGTCTTCTTGTGATGGTTGCCTGATGTACAGAGACTCCCGCGGCTTCAATCTCAGGTATCCACTTGCCCTTTGAAGAAACCGCCTGCACCAAAAACCCTTCCTGCAGGAGATACTTCATGAAGCCAAGCAGAAGAAACTTCAGGGAGATGTCTACTGAAACAACCTGACACGTTTTTACTCTCTTTGCTTCTTTTGCCATCAAACTACTTGCGTTCAAAAAATATCTCAAAGACGTTTTCGGAGAGAAGATGGAGACTTGAGAGGAACTCATCAATGGAAACATCATAGTTCTCGAAGGAGTTATTCAAAAGATGATACCGCTCCTTGAACAGGAAGTCGTGTAGGGCAATAAAGGCTCCGGGCTCAACAGTCAGCATACTAAAGTGCTCTTTGAGCATGGCGCGTATGGAGAACCCTTCTTTCTTAAGGGTCTCTAAGAGTTCACGGCCGGCATCCGGCAAGAGAGGACAATGAAACTCAATGAAGAGCTTGAGTGGTTTTCCTGCGGCAAGGGTCTCCTTCATGCCCCGGATGATCTCCGTCTCATAGCCCTCAACGTCCATGCGGATAAAGGTTGGGGAGGACTTGCCCACCAGGAAGCTGTCTACGGTAACGATATCAACCTCCTCGGTCTCCCCTGAAAAATCAAGGTCAGCTTTGAGAAAGGAGTGTCTGTTTGAGCTTTGAGAGAGATTAATCTTGCCTTTTGTATTCTCTGCCCCGGCTGCGGCTCGCAACGTTTCTATGTTGTCATATCCGTTCGCCTCAATGTTCTTTTGTAAAACCTCTATGTTGGAGATTGAGGGCTCAATACAAAACACCTTCCCCCGCTCTCCCACAAGTCGGGCCTCTAAAAGAGCGTAGTACCCGATGTTGGATCCGATATCCAGACAGACCTCGCCCGGACTGAGGAGCGTCTGAAGAAACCCAGTGGCGCGAGCCTCGCGGATCCCAGCATACAAAAGCTCCCGCGATATTCCTTTGTCCTTGAAGTCCAAAAGCATTGTGTTCCCGTTCACCTCCCTAGTGAACCAGCGGCGATTGAGGTGCAGGAGCTGAAACCCAATGCTCCATAAACGAACCTTCACGCGCAAAACGAGCATGAAGAGGTACAAACCAAGGCCGGCTACGCGCTTTCTTATGTTAGATTCCATAACGCCTGAGATGACTGTGCATGGTATCCCATATCTTCTGTGCGGTCAAAGAAAACGGAAGGAACGCGAGGAGCACAAGCATTGCAGGAATCCGTATACGGGCAATAATACCAAAATTACTGAAAAATAGGGCAAGTAAAACAATAGCCATAGCCGCAAACAGGAAAAGGGACAGGGCACGGCGGTTCTTGGTAAATGAACGGACTACGCCTTCCCCAATCATAATAGAAAGGAAGTACCACGGGATTGTCTCTAAAAGAAGAAACAGGTGTTTTTCGTACTCCAGCTGCCAAGGAAATGGGCCAAAAAATGCGAAGACGAGTGACCTCAAAGAGTTCCATACGAAAGAGTATGGGCTCTCAAAACCCGTTCCAATGCCAAAAGAGGAGCTTCTCCCGACTCCCACGCTCGTCTCGTCTCCCCCAGTTCGCCCAAGTTTCGGTTCTCCCGGATCTTGCGTCGTTTTTGGTGCGTATGCTTGCTCCTTGTAGAATTCAACCCTTTCCGGATTCGCAAAGCCCTGAATGCTTGGGATCCCCAGATATCCATATCCAAAAATCTGAGGGGCAGTCCCTAAAAGAAGAGTCAAAAAGAAAACATAGAATATCCGTTTTTTTATCTCCATTGAAGAAAATAGGGTCCAAGATATGATAAAAGTTGCCATCAGAATAAACCCGATGTAGAAGCGAAAATGTATCAATACAACAAGGCTTATATAGAATAGGAAAAACCTCTTCCAAGAAAACTCTTTGATGAGTTTCATGACCATCAAGAGCCCAAAGAGCGTAAGGGCAATCACAAAAACGTCCTTTAGCAACAAGCTGGAGAAAAACAGGAAGCTAGGATACAGACTTGCCAGGACTCCGACGAGAAACGCCCACTGAACGGGGGCTCCGAGCTCAAGGACAAGAAGATAGAGAAAGATGATGGCAAGAGCTGAAACCCAGGCGTTCAGCATCTGGCCGACAAAAGGATCCGGGGCTGAGATTACATATGCGTAGCCGACGATAACGGGGTAGGCATGGGCTACCCCGACTCCCTTCAGAGAAAAGTTGCCTTGCCTGACTCTGGAGGCAATCTCCTCAGCTTCCGCCTGGTATCTCGTGTAGTCCCCTGTGCCACCGCTAAAGGGTTGAAAGTCGGCGTAGTGTACGAATAACGCAGCTCCCGCGTGAATAACTAAAGCCAGAATAAATAAAAGGAGAAGTTCCTTTCTGAGTAGTCCGAGGCGCCGAAGGACCAGCACGGTAACTCCAAAGAGCAAGAGAAGCAAAGAGAGGCCTGCTCCCAAGGGCACATCAAACAAAAAAGCTCCCAGAAGGACCAGGATGGGCAAAGCAAGGAACTTTTTACTCACAAAGAATCTATCAATTGAATCCATGAAGAAGAGAACCGTTCAAGCGTAAACTTACTCGCGAACGCATATCCGCGTTTTCCCATTGTATCTTGAAGAATGGGGTCTCGCAACACGGATTCTGCCATGTTTCTCAGTTTTTGAATGTCAGAGCAGACCATCTGCTCTCCCCCCAAAAGAAGCTCCCTCATGCCTCCTTTCCCAGACCCTATGACCGGGGTCTCCACAAGCATCGCCTCGTGAACCGTGCGGCTCCATCCTTCCTCAAACTTTGACATTGCAACAACCAAAGACGAGGCCTTCAAGAGCTTGAGGTAATCGCGATGCTCAAGATCAAGGTTTCGCGTCCCCTTGAGGCGCAGCTGAGGAACCCCGGATGTCACAAGGTGAACGTCCATGCCTTTGAGTTCCGTATATGCTCCGACAACCCCTTTTGCCTTCTGACAGTTGCCGAGGTACACGATAGGATTTCCTTCCAAATCAAACCTCTTCTTGAATTCTTTCACCTCTTCCTCCGATATCTCAAAATCCCTGAGGTCAAAGCCATTGTAAATGAGATGGACATTGCGGCACCCCCTCTCTGAAAAATGTTTCTGCCAGTATTGTGAAACCGTTACCACAACGTCCGCCTTTCTCAGGTTGCGGTAGAGAACAAGCTTTTTGAGAAAGGAGAAAACGAGGTTCCCCGGAAAGGGAAGGGCCGAGAAATCAAAGTGGTGAATGAGAACAATGTTCTTGCCCCGCGTTCTGTCCAAAGAAAGCGTCAAAAGAGAGAAATGGTCCCTCACCCACACATCCATTTCTCCCTCCAACCTGAACAAGCGCAAAAACACTTCAAAAAACTTCACTCTCCGAAATCCGGCAAGGATTCTGGGCTCGCACGAAACCACCTGCACCTCAAACTTCTCTGAAAGGGCCTTCCTTGCCTCCTCATTATACAAAACGCCCCCGTACCTCTTTCTGCTTACCTCAATCCAGCCAATCTTCTTCATAGAGCTATACCCTCACCTTCCAAAGATTGCCTCACTGCTTCAATCTGCTTTTTCAAAGCAGGATTCGTGATGAAGCGCAGCATAGTAAATATCTTGTGTTTGAATACAGAGAGGCGAACATATAAGCTCGCTGGGATAACGTTCAAAAGAACAACCGCCTTCTTTCTTGCATGAGAATCATACCGCCGAGTCACCTCTTCGTGGCTTCTCATATGAGGAAGGGAGATTTCAGACAAGTGCTTCCCTTGTAGCCGAATGACAAACAAGATTTCAGGTACCGCCTCTATCGCATATGCCTTGGCCAACCTTAGATAGAAGTCATGATCATAATTGCTTCTCAGCTTCTCGTCATACAGACCGATCTTCTCAAATACCTCCCGCTTGAGCAGAATGTTGGTGAAAAGCTGGTGGGAAAGGATTCTCAGGGACAGCGAACCTTCCTGCGTAGCGGCAAGGATTTTGAGCGTCTTGCCGTGGTCATATACCCACCAAGACCATCCGTACGCCCCTCCAGATACCCCATCTCCCTCCATCCTTTCCACAAGGCGTTCTAATGTCCAAGGAACAAAAAGGTCGTCATCGTCAAGAGAGATGACATACTGCCCCTTTGCGCTGCGAATCCCCGTATTCTTGGCTGCAGCATCCCCTTTGTTTGTTTCGTGGCAGATGTAGGAAATCCTGTCGTCCTGAAAACTCGTTGCGACCTTCCTCGTATCATCCAAAGAAGCATCATCCACTATCACTAACTCAAAGTCGGTAAACGTTTGAGAAAGCACGCTACGGATGGCTTCCTCGAGAAGTTCGGGACGCCTGTATGTGGTGATGATAACGCTTACGTTTGGCATATTACTTGGCGCTGTACGCCGGCTGCCCTAACGCCAATCGGCGAAGCTTAGAAAAGAGGGGGTGCATGGCATCCCTGAAAGGCAGGAAGGTAGAAAAGTAATAGGTCCAGCCGAGAATGAAGGACTTGAGGAAGTTTGGGAACTTCTTGCGGTACCTCATACGAAGCCGCATATTAAGCCTGGTGTTGGTTCTGATAACCCGTACGTCGTCGCTCGTCTTGTTCTGGCCTGCCTTGAGATAGCGCAGGAAGTACTCTTGAAAATTGTAGTACTTCCCAAAATCTCCAAAACGCATCCAGAGATCCCAGTCCTCAGAGAATGGTAGCGTCTCGTCATATCCTCCACTCTTCTCCCATGCGGTTTTCCTGAACATAACGGCAGCGTGGGCAAATGGATTGTTGAGCAGCATCATTCTTCTAATATCCTGGTCCCGCTCTGGAAGCATAAAGCGCATGATCTCCTTTCCCTGAGCGTCCACGCGCATGACCCCTCCACCAACAAGTATGTGGTCTGCATGACCATCTAAGAAAGCAACTTGTCTCGACAGCTTTTCAGAGTCCTCCCAGATGTCATCGTCGTCAATTCTCGCAATGTACTGACCCTTAGCATGCCGAACCGCCTTGTTAAGGCTCTTCACAAGGCCGAGGTTAACCTCGTTGACTATCCGCACAACCCGTGAGTCCTGCTTTGCAATATTATCTACAAGGACTTGCGTCCCGTCCGTTGAACCGTCATTGATGACAACAAGCTCAAAGTCCTGAAATGTCTGCTTGAGAACGCTCTTGATGGCTTGGAGAAGCAGTTCTTCCCTGCTGTGCGTGGGGAGTATGACAGAAACGATTGCGTCCATCTTCATGTTATACCTTGGTAGCCCGAACCATATATCCAATCGTGAACTCGGTTGAAGGATCAACGATTGCTGAACCATGCTTGTCCAATCTAAAAAGAAATACGGGAAGCACGGCTATTGCGAAAAGTGCAAAAGGCGCAAGGAAACGATGTGTAAGTTTTCTTGACCGTAAAATAAAAAGGCAGGCACGAGTCGTCTGTGAAGCGTACAAAGCGAAAAATCCTTTCTTTGGGGCAATATCAATATCCGTAAATCCGCACTTCTGCAAGAATAGAGTATACCAAGAAGGAGAAAATCCTCCGTAGTAATGATGCGGATATTGATGGACGGCAGAACCGAGTGGAGCTGTCACATAAAGCTTGCCGCCTGGATTCAAGATTCTTGAGAATTCCCGAATGGCCAAGTCGGGCCGCGGAATATGTTCAAGCACTTCAGTGCAGATAACCGCATCGAAACTCTGGTCCTCAACGGGGATATCAACAATATCTGAAACATAGTCAATGTTCCCATAACGAAACTCGCCTTCGGGGTCCTCGTAAGACATGAAATCCTGTGTCAAGTACTCACAATCGGAAAAGTGCTCCTTGTAGCGAACCGTGCCGGCTCCCGCGTCAAGGATTCTGCTCCCGGGCTTGATCTCGCTCCGTGCGGTTTTCATAATAAACTCATCCGTAATCTCCTGATTGATATTGATAGCGCGTCTGAACTCTCTGAACATCGGCCACTCAAGCATCTTTTTCCCGATTGCGATAAGCATCTTGCGTGTATCCTACTACGAACTCTTTTCCCAAAGCCAAGAGCTTTTTTGCTTCAGTCCTTGAACAGTTAAATGCTCGGCGGCTCCAAAATCCACCTTGGAATGCATCGGGTGTGTTTCGGGCACCGTATCTATATGAAGGTTTGTAATCATCAGAGAACCACCTGGGTTTAAGTGCGAAAGAAGCATCTGGAGGGTTGCTTTTGCATCTGGAACGTGCTCTATGACATCAATGCAGATAATGGTATCGTACCCACCTTCCAACTGTTCCTTTGAAAGATTTATTGTCTTGACCGCAAGGCCTCGTTTCTGAAAAAGCCATCTCGCAAAATCAAACGTTTTGCCCTGAACGTCAGCGTAGGTCACAGAGAGTCCTTCCCCCGCAAGTTCGGCTGTGAGGTCTCCGGGGCCTCCGCCAAAATCCAGAACCTCTCCGCGAGACGCCTCTATAATGGCGCTCCTGAAGCTGCGCTGGTCTCGCTGCATGTGCCAGTACAAAAGCTCAAAAATATAAAAGGGCGTGAACTCGTAGAACTCATTCTTTTCCTGGTCGTTCTTTGGGTGAAACGCCCGCCAAAGATTCGCGTTGAGCTGGCGCCCAGACCCCATGAGACGCCTCGTCTCTTTCCTGCTCAACTCATAGTACTCGGCAACCTCTCCCACGATTCTTTCGTCTGGCACGACACGCAACATCCAGAGATTGTACACCCGCTGGAGGATGTTTCGAATCGGCTTGGGCAGTTTTCTTGTCAGGGAGAAAATCACTTCTGTGGTCCTTCCGCAAAATCAAAGATCTCGCGGAATTTCTTTTCATTAGTATGCTCTCTCAGTACACGCTCGTGCCCCGCCCGGACAATCACCTCTCTCTCTTGCTCGTGTTCCAGATAGTACTTGATCTTCTCCACGGCTTCTTCAATATCCTTGTAAACGACCGCCTCGCGGCCCACCTCAAAACATTCCCTAACCTCTGGAATATCCTGGGTCACAATTAAACTCCCGCAGGCCGCGGCTTCAAAATCCCTGGCGTTCATGGCGATGAGATCGGGTTTGGGGGTCGTATGCGTGTTGAAAACAATCTTGCTCTGATTGTACAGCTTAATGAATCCAGACTGCGAGATTCTCTTTGCGCCAGGCCAGCCACGGCCGAAGGCAAGCACATTGATTCCAGCTTCCCTCAACTTTGCCACTATGGCCGGACGCTGACCGTACGCCTGGCCAACAAAGACGACGTCGTGTACCCTCTCAAGGCCCAGGTCTCTGTAGAGATAATGGTTGACGCCCCACTTGGCAAGAAATACGTTCCTGGACCCTTCCTTCCTCCTCTTCTCGTAGATCTTCGGCTCCATGGTTACTACGCAGTTGAAGAGTTGCCAGATGGGTCTTGTCTCCTCGTGGCGGAGCATGTCGTCTCCCAGCATTATGATTGACCTTGTCGGCAAAGAAGCGACCTCTTTCCACACCTCGTGATCAATCCAATCAAGAAAGTGATAGTACAGCAGTATGTCCGGCTGATAGTAGTAGAGGGCCTCTCTGAGCATTCGGGACATCTTTTTAGCTCCATACTTCTGCTCGAACTCGTCGTAGGGAAAGTAAATGAGCGAGTACCCAGCATTCTTGAGGGTGTGATAAAAATGGTAGTGCTCGTAACTCAGTCCCCTGCTCTTGTCCGCATAGTCGTACTTGCTCCCTACATAGAGGACACACTTTTCTCCCTGCCCCAAGATCGTGAGCTCTTCTGCCGCAAGAACCTCAGGCGTTCTCAAGTCCACGAAACGGTTCAGGAGAGCTTTCACTCTTCTTTTTCCATAGCGAAGTGCTCTATTCATGGAAAAACTTCTGTATGCTTGCAGCGACGCCTCGTATGTCCCGGTCTTTTAAGAAAGAGGAGGATGGAAGCCAAAGCCCCCGACCTGCCATCTGCTCTGAGACCGGAAACTTCCCTTTCACCCAACGGTACGGAGGCTGTATGTGAATGGCTGGATAGAAAGGACGGGTACCAACTCCCTCTCTTTTTAAGAACTCCATAAGCGGTTTCCGCTTGGTTTTTGCAACGAGAATATCAACGAACCAAGGTGAGGTGCTCTCCAAGTCGGTAGGAATCAGTGTAATGCCTTTTACTCCGCCCAAGAGCTTGGCGTAAAGCCCGTATATCTGCTTTTTTCGGGCAACCCGCCACGAAAGTTTCTTAAACTGCTCAATGCCCACAACCGCCTGGATATCGGTGAACTTCAGGTTGTATCCCATTGCTTCATGATAATCCACGCCCGACTTCTGCCTCCCGAAGTCCTTGATGTGAAGGACTGCCTCATAGAGCTTCTTGCTATCCGTGAGGATAGCACCTCCTTGACCAGTAGTGATGATCTTTGGAGCGCTGAAGGAAAGGATGCCAGCATCCCCAAAAGTGCCAAGGTGCCTGCCCCGATAAAAGGAACCGAGTGACTGAGCCGCGTCTTCAAGAAGGAAAAGCTTATGCTTCCTGGCAAGCGCGACTGCGTCTTCCATTGCGGGAAACCTGCCGTTGATGGTAACCAGCATGAGTGCTCGAGTTCTCTTTGTCACTGCTTTTGAGGCAAGCTGGAGATCAAGACAAAGAGTCTCCGGATCAATATCGACAAAAACCGGGGTGGCTCCGGCGAGTACGATGGCATTGGCTGAAGCTATCATCGTATAATCCGGAACGATGACCTCGTCCCCTCTCTTGATGCCAGCAGCCATGAGAGCCCCTGCAAGAGCAAGGGTGCCGTTTGGAACAACAGCGGCATAACGAGCTCCCGTATAGTCGGCTATCGCCGACTCAAACTCCTTGGTCTTTTTAAACTCTGTGAGCCATCCGCCCTGCTGTAAGTATTTATTGACGGCCTTGCGCTCTTCTGAGCCCAACCACGGCTCCATCTGTGATATCTGTGGCTTCATCGCTTATCTGCCTCAACATTCAGGCTTATGAGCATTCCATTCTCCTTGTCCATGTGCGGGATATAGGCCTGAGAGAAATCATCATGGCTCTTATGCGGCTCCACCTTTCTCCAGTCATACCGCCGCACGTTGGCAAAGCAATTCTCTTCAAGCAGCCGCGTGAGGAAAGCAAAGTCATATCCGGTCTTGTGATAGACAATCTTTTTCTTCCCTCGTATCTCCCACCTCCCGTAGATGGGGCCCAGTATCATGTCCAGTCTTTTGTACTTTGCGTACACGCGCGCCAAAGCCTCAAAATCCGGAACGGCGAGGCGGAGAACACCTCCTTTCTTTAGTACCCGGCGCCACTCTTTCAGTACGCCCCTCACCTCAGTCCTGTCAAAATACTCCATCACGTGGCTCGCATAAATAAGGTCCGCTGAATCATTTTTAAAAATTGAGAGGTTATCTACGGACCTCTTGTGGTGAATGTGAGCATACTCCGCGAGGTCTACGTTCACAAACCCCGGAAAGTTCCGGACACCGCACCCCAGATGTAGCTTCAGCGCCGACGCCTCTTTCATGGTCTACAGCAAAACCTTATCCTCCAAGAAGGGACCATTCTTGAACTCGTAGAACTCCACATCCTCCAGCACCTCAATCTTATACGCCCCGTCCACGAGAAACACGCACTGGCCCGGAGAGAGCGTTATTTGCGAGACAAACTCTCCGTTCCTGGTCAAAATATCCGCCTTGAGCTTGCCCTTAACCACCACAATGGCCTCCTGCAGAAACGTGGTGGCACGATCCCGTGGTTCGTGTGTATGGGCATCAAAAACCTTCCCCTTGGGATGCCTCATCATAAGCAACTGAAGAGGATACTCTCCCTCTGTCTGGGGAACCGTTCCATCACTTTCAAACTTCTCAAAAACAATAGCTATGAGTTTGTCGTCTTTGAAAATCTTCATCTGTGATAATGGTCAAAGTTCACGTTCTGGACAGGAATGTTCTCCATATCATACTCCACCATTGCCTTTACGATGTCTTTGAACTTCATCTGCGCCTTCCATCCAAGAATCTCTTCAGTCCCTGAAGCGTCTCCCAACAACACAGGGACCTCTCTTGGCCTCTTGTATTTTTCGTCTACCGTAACGTATTTCTCCCAATCAAGACCAGCCAGAGAAAAAGCCTCCTGTACAAACTCTCTTACGGTATGGGTCTCCTGCGTTGCCACGACAAACACGCCAGGCTCCGTATGCTGTACCATGCGGTAGATTGCTTCTACGAACTCGGGGGCCCATCCCCAGTCACGCTTTGCCTCAAGATTCCCCAAATGAAGCTTCTGTTGCAGCCCCGCCTTGATGCGAGCTACTCCCTGGGTAATCTTCTTGGACACGAAGTTTTCTCCCCTTCTCGGGCTCTCGTGATTAAACAGAATACCGGTTGTCGCGAACAGCCCGTACCCCTGAGCGTACATTTTCGTGAGATGAAAAGCTGCGAGCTTTGAGATTCCGTACGGACTCTGTGGCCTCATTGGAGTCTTCTCGTTAAAGGGAGGATCAACCTCCGGAACCCCGAACATCTCGCTTGAAGAGGCTTGGTAGAACTTTGTCTTGGGGGAGCGCTGGCGAATCCACTCTAAAAGATTCAGGACTCCAATGGTGTTGGTCTCAATGGTGTATTTTGGAATCTCAAAAGAGATGCGCACCTGGGACATTGCGGCCAGGTTGTACAACTCGTCTGGCTGTACCCGATCGCATAAATCAAAGGTTGCCGGGGCATCGGTGATATCTCCATAATGCATAAAAAAATGCTCTGGGTACTTGGCGTGCAGATCTTCCAATCTCCAGGTGTGGAAGGAAGACGTGCGGCGAAGCATGCCATGCACTTTGTACCCTTTTGAGAGCAAAAGGTCCGCCAGATAGCTTCCGTCTTGCCCCGTAATTCCAACGATGAGCGCTGTTTTCTTTTCCATATACAACAAAACTACTATACACGAAACCGGCTCTTGGCGCAATCAGAGATTAAGGCAGCAGAGCCTGCCCTGCAAGCTGTACGATTGCAGGATGAAGCTCCCCCGCAGATCCGGAAACGATGTCCTGGGGAAGCAACCATTTGAGCTCAGAGTACTCATCATTCGGTTTTATAGACCGAACATCTTCCCCGCTCAGGGTCACAGCCATAATCACTCCCGCCGTATGAGAGCCGTGGTTCTGGGGCTCCTGAGCTCTTTTCTTCCACACAAATGAACATGCCGCAAACCCACGAAAACGGTCTTCTTTGAGACGAAGGCCGAGCTCTTCTTCCATCTTGCGGGCTGCCGCCGCATGGAAACTCTCTCCTCGCTTCATTCGCCCGCCAATAATCCACCAATCGGGTTGTGGATTCCGTGTTCTCCTACCCAAAAGGATTTTCCCTTCAGAATCAAAGCACAGAATGTCAGCTGTGGCGACGACCACGCTATCAAGAATCTTTGAGTAGAGCTCATCTGAAACGCTCTCTTCCCCAAGAGAAGAATCCATTCCTTCGTTGAAGTTAAGAAGAGGTATTTCTTTCATGCCATACAAAAGGATTTCACGCTATCGTTGAGAGACAATAAACATCTTGGCTCCAGGAAAACTCATCATCTCCACCAGACGCGTCTCATGCGTCTCGTGGAACTCTTTGAGGGCAAGGGGCTGGCCCATGTCTTCTCGGCCGTTGGTAAGAAACCAATCGGCAAGAACGACTATCGTTCCGTCAACGAGATACTGGTCAACCCAGTCCAGCGCAAGCTTGGTTGCCTTGTACAAATCGCAATCAATCCAGACAACGGATGCCGGGCGGTCAGTTGAGAACTGCGTATATGCCTTCTCTTTGAGGTCTTCAAAAAACATCTGGCAGAAACAAACCCTATCAAGCTTCACTCCAGCTTTCCGAAGAATCTTCTTGAAAGTAGGAAGGTCGCAGTTGTACTGACCCTCCTCGTAATATTCGTTCTTATCCTTCTCCGTGAGTGGAGGATATCCTCCGAAGGAATCAAAGGCAAAGAACTTCATGCCCTTGAGTCCCGCCCACTTTGCAAAATACCACGCCTTGATGAAACTATTCCCTCTGTATGTTCCAAACTCAAAATAGTCGCCGTGGAGCTGCTTGCCAGGCCTTGTGGACTGGTAGTATGCGTATTCCATGACGTACTTCATTATCGTCTCTCTGTGGTCGTAGGTGAGCAACCACCTCCGCGGCGCCTCAAGAAAAAAGCTGTACTTAATACGCGGAGAGATGAAGAATCTGTAGATTGACTTGAGGATACTCATTGTCGCTTGTTCGCACTTTGTAATCTATACTTTTCCCCTAAAGAGGGTAGTTCTTAAGCCGCTTGCCTTCCTTATCCACAAACACTTCCTGCCAGTAGCGAAATGCTCGTATCTCCTCCATTTCGCCAATGTTCGGCTCAACCTTCTTACCGTCAAACTCTCTCAACATGTAGAGGGGGCTGTTCATACCGCTCTTGATGGAAAAGATGTGGGCTGCTGAAAAGCGAGGGTTTACCTCAAAGTACAGGGGGCCTTCTTTCGCATCACGCTCAAAGCACTGGATGTTTGCTGGGCCAAGAATGGGAAGCTTCTCGCACATCTTCTTTACGGTCTCAATCATATCAAGACGCTTCACAACCTGTCCTGCAGTACTCGCTCCTCCGCTAATCACAACCCGCTGTCTCGGAATCGCATTCACCATCTCTCCTTGCATATTGGTATACGCGTCTATGCTATACTCCTTGCCCTCTACGCATTCTGCAACAATCGGGTCTTGTACCTTCCTAAGATAGAATTTCAGGTCCTCGGAATCCTCAATCCTATGGGTATCAATGGCCGCAACTCCGTTCCTTGGCTTCATAAAAAGCGGATATGGAAGATTCTCAGTATCCACAAGTTCATCTGAAGAAAACACCCGCGGCGTTTGGATCCCCAATTCTTCAAAAAATTTCTGGGTCAAACCCTTATCGTTGCATCTTTGGATTACATTGAACTCAGAAACAAAGACGCGGGCTTGGGTCTCCTTTTCAATCTCGCCTTTGTATTTTGCCGTCACTGCGAGTTCGTTGTCGTGGATGGGCACCACGATATCAACCCGCTCCTCCTTGATGATCTCCTTGAGACGATCCCGGTAGCCTTCCTCATCCAGCTCATTTGGAAGAACGTAGAAAGCATCTCCCAGATACTTGCCCGCCGTAACATCAGTAATGTCTACTGTCACGATACGAACATCGTATTCTGTCTGATTGCGCAAGGCCTTTATGACGCACTGGGCAGTCACGCTCCCGGAGGTAGTGATGAGAACCACAAACTTCTTCATATGCCTTTCGTATAGTCTACCGGTACGTCAATAATCATCACTTCGTCATTCTTCCTTGCCGCCTCCATAATCAAGGGGAGCTCCTCAACGGAAGTCACAGAGTACCCCTTGGCCCCAAAACTGGAAGCGAGCTGAACATAGTCGGGGTTTTCAAAGCTGGTGCCGTAGTCCCCGTTCCAGCCCAGCCGCTGCTTGCGCTTCACCAAACCGAGAGCCGAGTCGTTAAAGATAATCACGGTGATGGGAGCTTTGTAGCGCACGGCCGTCAGTATTTCCTGGGGGTCCATAAGGAATCCCCCGTCCCCCACGAGTACCACTACCCGTTTCTCGGGAGCGGCCAGTTTTGCGCCGAGGGCTCCCGATGAGAACGCCATGGAGGACTGGCCGTTTGAGAACAGAATGCTCCCCGGAGTTTCAGCCCGCAAGAGAAGTCCTGAATAGTATTTGTTCAGGCCAACATCACACACCTTAATGGCATCAGGGAAGACCTCATTCACGGCTTCAATGATGCGGTGGGGCTGGAACGGATGTGTTTGGAGATCAAGATCCTTGTAGATGCTCTTTTTAACTTTCTCTCGTGTCTTCGCCTCATCAATCCAGTCTGCGGTCTCGTACTCTCTCTGAGCAAGGTCTCCAAACAAGCTCTTGAGATCTCCAAAGTATGAGCGTTCGGGAGAAAATACCCCGTCCACCCTGTTATCAACCACCTCCAGATTGATGATTTTGTCGTCCTGTCCCTTCCAGATTGAGGGCTTCAATCCTTCATTGTAGTCATACCCGACCAGCAAAATATTATCTGCTCCTTCAAGTATCTCTTCAATGACCCCCTGGAGATGGCGTGAAACGACGGTGAGGAAGCGAGGGTGGGATTCCGGAATTGTCCCCTTTCCGCGGAAGGTCGTCATCACGGCAAGCCCAGCCGCCTCCACGAACTCCAAAACCTCTTTGTTAATGCCAATCCTGGTCGGAGAACCTCCGAAAATGATAATGTTTTTCTTCCCGTTGATGGACTCAAATATCTCCTGACTAGCTCCCTCTGGCATTGGCGATAGGAGCGAAGCCTCCTTTGAAATCTCTTCAAAAGAGATATGCCCTTCGCCCCGAACGTCTTTGGCGTAGACATCGGCCGGGATTGCAATATGGACCGCTCCCCTATATTCCGTCTGGGCAGTTTTAAATGCCTCTGCAAGCAACCGCTTTGCCTCCTCGCCATTCCTCAGTACGTATCCTTCTTTGACGATGCCCGTTTCCTGATTAAGCACTTTTTCAACCGGAATGTACTGGTGAGCCTGGGGTATTTCCAGCTCGCTCAGCTGTACGTGATCACTTATGGCCACCACGGAAGACCTATCATCCGTGGCATTCGCAAGGCCGGTAATCATATTCGTGATACCAGGTCCCAATGTGGAAAAACATACTCCGGGGCGCCCGCTTACTCTGGCATAGCAGTCAGCCATAAACACCGCGCTCTTCTCGTTTCGTGCCGCAACAAATTCAATGGACGCCTTCTCAAGGGCCCGATGCAGCTCAATTTGAATATCCCCGGCCACGCCAAAAATATACTTTGTCTCCAACTCTTCCAGCCCTTCAACAAGAAAATCTGCGAATTTCATAGCATAAGCGCGTTAGCTGCCGTACGGATATCTCTGCATACCCTGGTAGGATGCAGTCCTTTAAGATATATACTTGTCCTCAGGCCGTTCGCAACGGCGAAGGTCCGAACGCCACATTCCTTTCCGGCCAGAATATCAACCTCGGTATCTCCAATGATACCCGCGACTTCCCCGGCATAACCCTTCATGACCCGATACTTATTCTTCCATGGATCTCTTGTCCCTCCCGGGAAACGGAATGCTTCAAAGAAGGATATGATTCCAAGCCGCTCAACCTGCGCCAGCGCGGCACCCCTATCCCTCCTTGCTGAAACGAGGATTAGTGTATACCGAGAGGCAAGTTTTCGCAATGCTAGCTTTGCTCCCTCGTGCAACTTGTCTAGAGACAGATATCTGGGCTTTTCAATGTTTGATTTCCATACCTCATATGCCGACAAGACCTCAGGAGGCACGGCCGAGTACCTTTCTTCGTAGATTTTCTTCTCATAAAAACCCTTTCTTCTGAGTCGCTTGTAGTGCTCTTTTAATATCGGCTGCTTGCCGAATGAGCGCACTGCAGCTGAATGTACGGCCCAGCATCGGTCAAACACGTCAAGAAGAGTACCGTCAAAGTCCAAAAAAAGGTATGGTTTTGAGGTCTTCATGCCCATTGCGTCTTCCAATGTTTTAAACTAAGCCATCCAATCCCACGCACCACAAAGAACGACACGGCGGCAAGGTACACGAACGCGCCAAGAGCAACCACGAGAACCACGCTCAGATGACTAACGAGGGGAGCGGAGATAGCGCCCACCATCAAGAGCGTTGAAAAGAAGGCAACCAGGACAGCCCGCGCCGCGCCGACTGAGATGAGAGGAGCTGGAAGCAGGCGCCTTACACTCCGCCCGGCCAACAGCAGAATAACAAGCTGAGCAATCAAGATGGCGACGGCGGCTCCGTACAAGCTGTATCTCGGTATAAGAACCAGGTTCAGAATCACGTTGACCAAGGCGCCCCAGAACGTAACCTGGAGGGCCGTACGCTGATGGCCTGAGGCGAGAAGGGCCGAGTAAAAGGGACCGTAGAGGAAACTGATTGATATCATTCCAACGAGAATCTGGAAGGCAGGAATCGCCGGGGCGAAGCTCGGGTCGTAAAAAAAATATATGATGCGGCTCGCCAGGAGTAGACCGCCGGCCGCGATTGGGAAGGCAAGAACGACCATCAGTTCAAGCTGAATATTCAGAATGTTCTGAAAGCGCTCAAGGGACTCTTGAAAGAACTTGCTCATGGCGGGATAGAAGCTTGTTGCAATCAGAGTAGCTGGAATGACGACAGCTCCGATGATTCTGTAAGCGGCATTGTACCATCCGGTTTGAACAATCTGGCCGAAGTACCCCATCATCACAGAGTCAATATTCACAAACAAAGCCCCGAAAATCGTCGCCAGCGCGAGCGGCCAAGAAAGCTGGACGAACTTCCGGATTGTTTCTGGTTGCCAAGCGAGCTTGAGTTTTACGATGCGAAAGTGGAAAAACAGCAGAGATCCGATCAGAGCAAGGATGTTTGCCGCAAGATACGCGTAGGCGAAGTTCTCGACCATCGGATATTGAAACAAGACGTAAGACCCCGCTCCCAGCAGCAGGACGGCCTGGCCGGTCTTCAACAGCGCCTGGTATTCCATCTTCTGGCGCGCCTGTAGAAAAGCGAAGAGAAGAAGGAAAAAATTGCTGATGAGTACGAACGGCGAGAAAATCCATATAAGCTTGAGAACGGTTGGGTCAGAGGTTATGAACAAGGATGCTACGAGCATAACCGCGAGCACCACGCAGCTGAGCAGTATCTTTAAGGAAAGTACGGAAGGGAACTCTTTTTCTGCCTCTCTTCTGTGGGCAAACTCTCTCGTGAGGATTGGTGGAAGACCGAAATCGGCTAAAATTACAAGCATGGAAACAAACGCGAGGGCAAAGGCAAATCTTCCGTACTCTTCCGCTCCAAGGGCGCGAATCACGTACACGATGAGCACGAAACCAAGGGCTCGGGAAAGAAACTCAGAAACGATAAGCCAGAAAGTATTCTTTAAAATCACCTGCCTGAGTCCCTTGTTGGCGACAAAGAGGCTGGCGATGTGCTTGATGGTCATAACAAAAAGCTACTGCCTCGTGGCTATACAGCCATACTCGAGTGTTTCTTTCCCGTCGCGCACATCGTGAAACCGGTGGTCTATCTTAAAGCCCAGCCCGACCAGTTGCCGATCAAACTCTCCTGTGTCCTTAGTAAGGTTCCTATGCTTCGCATCTAGATCATCTAGGTGCCAAAGATCCGTCCAGAGAAGAAGTTTGCACCCGGGGGCCGCGTACTCAGCTATGTTGGAGAGAACTTGAAAGGGATTCTGGTAGTGGTCAAGAGCGTTTCTGCATGAAATAAAACCGGTAACCCTCCCCTTCAGCTCTGGAATCAAGGTCTCGGCGTTCTGCGAATAACCACCTATGTTGTCGGTAAAGAAGGTCTTACCAAGGATCTCCATCTGGAATCTTCGGTATTCGTCCAAAAGAGGGTCTATGGCGACCCGCTTTTGAATCCAGGGCATCAGAGGGAGGGCGCCAATGGGGCCGCCCCCGACCTCGAGACAAAGCTCATCCTCCATCCCTTCGCAAAACTCGCTGTACGAGGATGCGTCTCGGAAGAAATCACGGATATAGGGCACTTCGCGTACCAGATACTCGTCCAAGCGGCGCGCCCTCAAATCCTCAGCCCTCTCAAGCAAGGCCAGCAAGGGATCATCCGAACTCATAAACCCCTGGGCGCTCTCAAGCTCCCCTTTCTGCGCTTTGGCATGGTCAAAAGGCTTCCAAGAATAATAGAGGCGCCTCATATTCCTCACCTTCCGCAGGAAGGGAAGGAGAAAGGATGGAATCAACTTTCTCAGCGTCTTATTCATTGAAAGCTCACCACGGTTTCTCTGAGCCCTTCACGCAGAGCATGCTTTGGTTTCCATCCCAAAGCCCTTCTGGCTCCGCTCCAGGCAAGACAGCTTTTTTGTTGCTCTCCTGGACGGGCCGGCCCCTTCTTGGCCCCTAGGCTTGAGCCAACGATGGTTTGAAGCGCTCTCAGGAGCTCTTGGACAGAAGTTTGCTTGCCCGTTCCGACATTGAAAATCCCAACCTTCTTTCTCCCAAGCCCTTTCAGGGCGGCCTCTGCCGCATCGCCCACGAACACAAAATCCCTCGTCTGCCTGCCACTTCCATAGATAGTCGGCCGCTTCCCTGAAAGCAGGGCGTTGGTGAATATCGCGACAACCCCTGCCTCTCCGAACGGGTCCTGCCTGGGACCGTACACGTTGGCAAAGCGCAAGACAACATACGGAAGACCGAATATCTTATGGTAGTAGTGGAGGTAGTGCTCAACTGAGAGCTTTGCCACGCCGTACGGGGAAACGGGATGCGCGGGATACGACTCGGGTGTGGGAATAACATCTGCATCTCCGTAGATAGCTCCTCCCGTAGAGGCAAAGACAACCTTCTTTACCTTGTGCTTCACGCAGTTCTCAAGAAGGTTGAGGGAGCCCAAAATGTTGACTTTGGCGTCCGCCACCGGATCCTGCACGGACTTTCGCACGTCTATTTGGGCAGCAAAGTGAAACACCGCCTCAGGACGCTCTTTTCTGAACACCTCTTTGAGCTTTGGGCTCTGTATATCAAGCTTGATGAACGTTGCCTTGGGGTTGAGGTTCTTTCTGCTCCCGCTTGAGAGGTCGTCTACCACAACAACCCTATGGCCCTCTTCAATAAGCCGGTCTGCAACATGGCTGCCGATAAAGCCGGCTCCTCCGGTCACCAAACATGTGAATGATTTCTTCATGCAATAGACAAGACAGTGATTGCTTTATATCATAGAATAACGACTCAAACAATTTCTCTCCATGAACAAAAAAACCTTTGAACGGATCTTTCGCATAGCACTCTACGCAGTCCTCGTTCTCCCGATCCTGAACGCCCCGCCATTCTTCTCTCCCCCGCACTGGGGGAAAACGCTTGTATTCCGCCTCATCGTTTCCGTCATCCTCTCCTTAGGAGTATGGCGCTTGCTCTCTGAAACCCGTGGGTTCTCTGACCTCAAATCCAAGATCGCTGGCTTTTTTATAGAACAGAGGCACAACCTTCCCCTTCTCGCCCTCTCCTCGTTCATCTTCACCTTCTTTCTCGCAACCCTTTTCTCCCCTGACATTTCCTTCAGTCTCTGGGGAAACCCCCTGCGGTCCGGGGGGTTCATAAATATACTGTTCCTTGTGCTCTTTGCCATACTCGCCTTCTTTCAGCTCCGAAAGCATGAGTGGAAGCGCGTATGGGACATATCGCTTCTCACGGGAGTTCTTGTATCCGTTGTCGCCCTCCTGCAGTGGCAAGGAGTCTTTGAGGGAGTACTCGTCTCCCTGGAGCGGCGACCCACCAGCACCCTGGGAAGTCCAATCACGCTCGCCCTGTATCTCCTCCTCTTGGCCGCAGTAGCCCTCCCGATGATGCTCGGTGAGAAAAAGCTCCTCAAGAAAGCCGCGTATGCTGCCTGCATCGCGCTCTTTCTCTTTGTCATCCTCATCACGGAAACTCGGGCTGTGTACCTGGGACTCTTTCTGGGAGCGGCATACTTTACCCTCTTTTTCCCTCAACGCGGCAAACTGGTTCTCTTCACAAAAGGACTTGTCATACTCTCGATTCTCTCTGCGCTCACAAGCATCTATTTCGTGAACAGGCCAAACGGCCTCCCGGATTTCCTCTCTGAGAACCGAGTTGTCAATGTTGTGTCAACGCGATTGAACCTGCATACGTTTGCCAACGAACC
>JAUYMI010000016.1 GCA_030698665.1 bacterium | reverse complement strand
CGTCGCCCATGCCACCAAAGTTGTACTCGAACTCCTGGGCATGAACCTCAAAGATACGACTGTCGCCATTGAAGGATTCGGCAATGTGGGATCCTTTGCCTACAAGGTTCTTACTGAAATGGGGGCTCGTGTGGTTGCGGTAGCCGACAAAGCAGGCAGCATATACTCAGAGAAGGGATTTGAGCTTGATACTCTTTGGAAGATTGTTGAGAGAAGGGGATCAGTGCAGGAATACCCAGGGGCGCAAAAGCTCTCGCACGACGATATATTTTCTCTCCCGGTTGATGTGCTCATTCCGGCCTCGGTCACGGACGTGATCAATGAGAAAAACAAAGACGGGATTCACGCCAAGATCATTGTGGAAGCCGCAAACATTCCAATGCAAGAATCGGTTGAGAATGAACTCTTTGAACGAGGAATACTCATCGTCCCGGACTTTGTGGCAAATGCCGGGGGAGTCATCTCTTCATACGCCGAGTACCGGGGGTATAACCCAAAACGCATGTTTGAGACCGTGGAGCGCAAAATCACCCAGGCGACCCGCAGGGTTATGAAGACCTCTCTCAAGAAAAAGAAAAACCCTAGAGTCGTTGCCATGGAGCTGGCACAAGAGCGAGTGGAAGAACGGATGAGCAAAAAGTCCTAGGACTTTTGAATACGCCTCACGTACTCTCCCTTCTCGGTGTTCACCTCGATCTGGTCTCCTGACTCAACAAAGAGGGGGGCCTGGAGTTCGGCCCCTGTTTCCAGGGTGATTGTTTTATTACCCGACTGTGCCCGGTCTCCCTTGACCCCCGGAGGAGCGTCTTTCACCCGCACGACGACCTTGATAGGAAGCTTGACACCCAGAATCTCGTCTCGGAACTTTAAGCCCTCCAAGACCATGTTGGGAAGCAGGAAGCGCTTGTCGTCTCCGATCTGCTGCTGGCTAAACTCAAAACGCTCTGAGGGATTATCGGCTTGGGCAAAAACATACTTTCCCTTATTCTCGTAGACGAACGTGACCGCAACCTTCTGAACCTCGGCCTCCTCCACCTGGTCTCCTGCGTGGAAGGTCTTTGACTGTACGGCTCCCGTCCTCAGATTCTTTATCTTGGTCTGCATGACGGAACTCCCTCTGCCCTTGAACATATGAGAGTGTTCTACCACCTCAAAGGGAGCGCCATCCATGGCAAAGTACATTCCTCTGACCAAGTCAACGTGTGAAAGCATACTATTTGAATTTCGTTCCTATGATTTCTTTGTGCCCCAGCAGGAAGTCACGGGAAGGCATCGGGTTTCTGTTGGCCGGCTGCAGTTTTTCTACGACTAAAGCGTCCTTGAGGCAGTATACCCCGAGTTCCCCTGAGCTGGTTTTGAATATTGTGCCTGGCTCTCCCTCGCTCTCCTGAATCCTGGAAGAGAGCACCTTAATCCCGCCCGTCTCATGTTCAGCTGAGGTACCGGGCCAGGGATAGAGGGCTCGAACCTGCCTCTCAATATACTCAGCTGGTTTTTCCCAGTCAATCCTTCCGTCCTCCCGCTCAAAGGAGGTGGTGTAGGTAGCTTCCTTATGCTTCTGTTCCTTGGCCTCTATCTTTCCTTCTATCCACAAAGGAAGGGTTTCTATGAGCAGGTCAGCGCCCACCTCAGCTAACTGGTTCTTGAGCTCTTCTGCTGTTGGTCTTCCCTCAACCTTACATATCTTCTGGACAATCACGGGTCCATGATCCACCTCTTCGTCCATGAGCATCAACGTGACTCCGGTTTCTTCCTCTTCTGACAAGAGAAAACTCTGAACGGGGGAGGGGCCCCTGAACTTTGGAAGAAGGGAGGGATGAATATTGAGAGCTCCCTTCTTTGGAACCTCCAGAAGTTCTTTGGGAAGAATCTTTCCGTAGGCCGCCAGAATCAAAAGATCGGGGTTTTCTTCCTTGATCCTCGCCACAGCTTCCTTGTTGAGTTTCTCTGGCTGCATGCAGGGAAGCCGCAGTTTTTGAGATGCAACTTTTACTGGAGAAGGGGAGGGCTTGAGACTTCTTCCGGCCGGAGCATCAGGCGTTGTGACAACCAAAGAAGGCCTTGCACCGTTATGCACAAGGCGTTCTAAGATATGTGAGGCGAACTCAGAGGTTCCTAGAAATATGATCTTCACCTGGTGTTTCACTTGTTTTATGCTATAGTTTTTGCAGAATCGTGAGGGCGATTCAAGGAAGGAGGTAACCGGTTGCAACTTCACAGTTGTGGCCTCTTTTTTATTTCACCACTCTCCACTCAATCTCTGTCTCTTTGTCTGCGAACTCCAACCACTCATTGTCCTTTGTCACCACGTACCATTTGTGCTTGGCCTCAGACCACACCATGGGCTGGTTGCGGTAGAAGGGCTTTTTGACGATTTCCTTGGGTTTTAAGCGGTCCAACTCCAGCCAGCGCTTAGCCACCGTCTCAATGGTGTAGTCCAGGCTCCGCGACTGTGCCCACTCTGCCACCTTGGAAAGAGCATGCTCGGCCTTCCTGACGGATCCCGCAAGTACCAGGAGATCCCTTGCCGGCCTCGTGTAGCGGCTGTACAGAATCTTCTTTTTCTTGGCGTCCTTTTTGATCTCGTCTAAGGTAAGGCCCTTGGTAAAAAAATAGTGGTTGACCACTTTTTGAATGTCAGACTCCTTCTCTGGTTTCTTCTTGGCTTTGGGCATCTGCAATGTCATTCTATCTGAAAATGTGATAGCATTCAATCAACATGAGGCATCGGCTCTTCGTCGCTCTCAACCTGCCCTTGTCTCTTCAAGAGGAGATTTTCTGTCTCGCGTCCCGGTATCCGGAGCTTCCGGCCAAGTGGACCAGGAAAGAGAATCTCCACATCACTCTCCAGTTCCTGGGCAACGCCTCAGAGGAGAACATTGGCAGGATATCAGAATCACTCAAGAAAATAGCACAAAAGCATGCACCCTTCCATCTCACCACGGAAGCTGTTGCCTACGGACCCTCAAGAAAGAATCCGCGCATGATCTGGATCACCCTTGAAGAAAGCCCAAAACTGAGGAATCTGTGGGAAGATATATCATCCGGACTTTCCAAGTCGGGGTTTTCGCCAGAGCACTCAGAACTCACTCCCCATATCACGCTGGCCAGAATCAACCAGATGCTCTTTCGCCAGATGGATGCAGAAGAGCGAGCGAGCATTGAAGAGGAGCTTCGTCTGGAGTTTCCCGTTTCCTCCCTTGATCTCATGGACAGCTCTCTTAGGCCGGGAGGGTCTGAGTACGAGATTTTGGAATCTTTTCAGCTTCAATGAACATCCACGTCATCGGCATAGGGGGAATCGGGGCCTCGGCCCTCGCCCAGTACTACAAGGCCAAGGGGCACAACGTTTCGGGCTCTGACGTTGCCTCAAGCGAGATCACGCACCTTCTCAAAAGAAAGGGGATTGGAGTGAGGATAGGAAAGCATAAGGCCTCAAACGTTCCTGCCAAGGTCGACCTTGTGATATACAGCCCTGCTGTCCAAAAAAATAACCCTGAGCTTCAAGTGGCCAGGAAGAGAGCAATCACGATCCAGAGCTATCCTGAAGCATTGGGGGATCTCACGACCTTGTACCACACCATTGCCGTGTCAGGAACCCACGGGAAGTCCACCACCACGGCAATGATAGCCAGGATTCTCATTGCAGCCAAGCTTGACCCTACGGTCATCATCGGCACCAAGCTCGCAGAGTTCGGGGGATCAAACTGCAGGGTCGGGAAAGGGAAATATCTGGTCATTGAGGCTGACGAGCACATGGCGTCTTTCCTCAACTACAACCCCACGGCCATTGTCTTGACCACCATTGAAGAAGACCACTTGGATTTCTACGGGTCCCTGGCAAACATCAAAAAGACCTTCAGAACATACGTTGCAAAACTCCCCCCAGACGGAGTGCTCGTAGCGAACAAAAACGACAGGAATACCAGGGAGATCGTTCCGGCCTCGCCAAGGTTCAAGATCGCCTGGTACACGGAAAGCAAGAAGGTCAAGCTCAAGGTCCCGGGGAAGCACAACCTCACCAACGCGGCTGCGGCCCTGACCCTGGCTCGCCATCTTGGCGCTCCAGAAAAGATATGCCTCAAGGCGCTCTTGGGATTCACGGGAAGCTGGAGGAGATTTGAGGTCTTCAAGCTTCCCCGATTCATTCTCGTTTCTGACTACGGCCACCACCCGACGGAGATTGCGGCCACCATGCAGGCAGTAGGGGAACGCTGGCCCTCAAAGAAGGTCTGGCTCGTCTTTCAGCCTCACCAGTATGACCGGACATATCGACTATTTGCCGGGTTTCTAAAAACCCTGAGGGACATCAAGACAGAGCGCATTCTTATAGCTCCCATCTACGACGTGGCAGGCAGAGAGAGGAAAAGCGTGAAGAGCAGGGTCTCCTCAAAGAGGTTGGCTCAAGAGACTCGGGCAGGTCACATTCAAGCCCTCACCCTTTCTGAGATTGAGCGGGAACTCAAAAAGATCCCCAAGGGAACCGTGCTCGTGGTCATGGGAGCTGGCGACGTCTATGAAAAGCTGACCCGCAAATTGACAAGACAGAGGGGATAGGGGAAAATGAAGACAAGAATCTGATCAAGGTCGAAATCTTTTTTCTACATTAAAACTATGTACCTCGCTATCATCATCGTCGTCATCGTTCTCGTAGGAGCGGCGGCCTGGTACCTTGCCCAGCAACGAGGAGGAAACGGATCGGCAAAAGGCATGGGAAGACAAATGCCTCCTGGAAAGATGCCTCCGGTCATGCCCCCTTCTCAGCCCCAAATGGGCATGGGACCTAGGCAACAGGGACCGGCAGTACCTCCGATAACGAAGACACCCCCGCCACCTCCAGCTCCGCTTGTTCGTCCCACGCCTCCAGCTCCCATGCCCCAGCAGGCTCCCTCGGCTCCGAGCGCACCTCCTGCTCCTCCAGCTCCCATGCCACAGCAGGCTCCCGAGATGCCAGCAGTGAGACCAGTAGAGCGGCCGATACAGACCCCGCCTCCACCTCCAGCACCCCCGACACCCCCACCAGCTGGTGGAAGTCAGATGTAGACAAGGGAAGCCGCCAAGCTCTGGCGGCTTTCTCAACATGCATGGATTTCACAAGAAAGAAAATCGGACTTATCTCTTTCCACTCCTTCCAAAGCCCTGGAGGCGTTAAAAATCATACCCTAGGATTAGCTCAAGAATTCCGAAGGCGGGGGATTGAGACCAAGATCATAGCTCCCAGGCGCTCGCGCTCTGAGAACTACGGGAAGAACGTAATCCTCCTCGGCACCTCCTTTCCCATGCCCTTTAACGACAGCCAGGGGGATTTGGTCGTGAACTTCAATCCCTTTGCCGTCAGGAAAGTTCTCTCCCAGGAGCACTTTGACGTTCTCCACCTTCACAATTTCAGCCTGCCCTCGGCCTTTGAGATTCTGGCAATGTCAAAGGCCTGCAACGTTCTCACCTTCCACGCGCACTTAGACAAGTCAGAGATACTCAGGCGTTTTCCCGCCTTCCTCACCATGTTCAAGAAGGTTGCCGGGTGGAGGATAGATGGGGTCATTGGCGTGTCTCCGCTCGTCATGGATATCTTTGAGTCATACAAGGGGCTTAAAACCGTTATCCCCAACGGCGTTGACCTTGCCAAGTTTCAAGCAGGGGCTCCCGTGCAAAAGTACCGAGACGGAAAGATCAATATTCTCTTTGTGGGGCGCATTGAAAAACGCAAGGGACTTATCTATCTTCTCCGCGCCTTTGAAGCTCTCACTAAAAGACACGAGAACCTTAGGCTTCTCGTGGTCGGAAAAGGAGAACTCAAAAAACAATGTGAGGACTTTGTAAAAACACACGGGCTGAAAGAGGTCCACTTTTTAGGCGAGGTGCCAGACGAAAAGCTCGTGTCTTGGTACAAGACAGCGGACATCTTCTGTAGTCCGGCCCCGCACGGGGAGTCCTTTGGCATCGTCCTTTTGGAAGCCATGGCCGCGGGGCTTCCGGTAGTGGGCTTTGCGAACCCGGGATACCTGGAATTCCTCAAGGGAACTCGTGTTGAACCCTTCCTTGTTCCCCCAGGGAACGTAAAAGCGCTGGTATCCGCTTTAGAAAAACTCATTGACGAGGAACAGCTCAGAAAGGAGCTGGGACAGTGGGGAAGAGAGAAGGCACAGGAGTACTCCTGGGAGAAGGTGGCCGACCGAATTCTCGCCTTCTACGAGCAGGTCATCTCCCGCAAGGAGAGCGCCTCTTGAGCCCTGCTCCCCCCGGTACTATGATGAGATAATGCGCCGCGCCTTCACCCTCATAGAGCTTCTTGTCGTCATTGCGGTCATCGGTCTTTTGGCCTCCATTGTCTTGGTGAACCTCCAGGGCGTGCGAGAAAGAGGAAGGATGGCGGCTGGCAAACAGTTCTCCTCCCATCTCCAGAGTACCCTGGGTTCAGAAGCCGTAGGGATATGGCGCTTCAACGAGGGTTCTGGCGCCACGGCATATGACAATGCTGGGTATGGGAACAACGGTAGCCTCACCAATGGACCCGCATGGAAGACGGCCGTTGAGTGCGGATTGGATCTTGGCGCCTGCCTTTCCTTTGATGGGGCGGATGATTATGTCGCCTTAGGTGACATCCTAGGATTTGAAGGTTTTGCGCCCTACACGGTTTCTGTATGGATCAATACAACCACATTTGACGGCACCTGGCGCCGCATTGTTTCAAAACACGGAGTCGTGGGAACAAGAGAGGGGTGGCTTCTTTGGATACACCTTGGGAGTACCCGTGAACTTGGATTTGAACGCTTTGTCGGGGGAGTCAACAACGGCTCAACATTCTTTCAGTCAAATGCGATGCCCTCGGGAGAATGGGCTCACGTCGTGGGCACCTTTGACGGGAGCAAGTCACGCCTCTACCTCAATGGATCCCTTGTCGCAACCCCGGGAACCGCAACCCTAGGTCTCATAGATACCTCAGTACCCCTCGCGATCGGGAGGGATGGCGGGGGAGGGAGCTATTTTGGCGGCATGGCCGACGACGTTGCAATCTACGCCTCGGCCCTCAGCACCACCCAGGTTCAGCAGTTATATGCAGAAGGAAAAGATAGTCATTTAGCTGAGCAATGAAGAAAGGATTCACGCTCATAGAACTCCTTGTTGTCATAGCAATCATTGGCCTCATCGCCGCCATTGTTTTGGTCAACCTCCAGGGAACGCGGGGGCGGGGAAGGGCTGCTGCAGGCAAGCAGTTCTCCTCTTCCCTGCAAAACACCTTAGGGAATCAGGCAGTCGGCATCTGGAGATTCAACGAAGGTTCAGGCTCCACGGCGTATGACAACTCAGGATATGGAAACAACGGAGCAATCACGGGAGCTGCCTGGAAGGCGACGGGCGAGTGCGGACTAGATCTTGAGGGGTGTCTCCAGCTTGACGGGATAAATGACTGGGTGAACATAGGGGATCCCTCAAACGGAATCTTGGATATCACGGGAAACCTCACCATATCTTTATGGGTGAACCCGAGCAACGTGACCGGGTTTCGTTTTTTCGTGAGCAAGAACTACCTTGGAGAATATGAGCTTGGTCTTGAAAACGGTGATCTCCGCTGGCGCCAAGGAGACGGCATCGCATACTCTCCTCTTGGATGGGCCGGGTTTTTCTCTGAGGGGACAAACCAGTGGTACCATGTTGCCGCAGTGCGGGACACAAGTGCTGGCACGATTACCGTATACAAGAA
>JAUYMI010000012.1 GCA_030698665.1 bacterium | reverse complement strand
CGCGCTTCACCACGACCTCCCTCACCTCCTTGTTGAAGAGAAGGTCAAGGTAGCGCTTGCGGTAGCGCTCCTCCACGTCCTGAAGACCATGCCACTTGTCGGGAAGTGGCAAGAGGGACTTTGTGAGCATGGTAAAGTCCGCCACCTCCAGGGTCTTCTCCCCCTTTTTGGTCTTGAACATCGTTCCTGCGAGCCGGACAAAGTCGCCCAAATCAAACGCATCCATGAAGAGGTCGTAGGCCTTGGCTCCCACCCGATCTTTCTTGAGGTATGCCTGCAGGGAACCTGTCCCGTCTTCCACGTTCAGAAACGTTGATCCTCCGTGTCCGCGAATGGCCCGAATCCTGCCCACAATCGAAATCAGCTTTGCTGACTTTGCAAGCTTTGAATCCTCACCAAGCGCCTCCTGTACCGTGTGGGTTCTTTTGACGGACACGGGGTAAGGGCTCATACCCGCTTTCTCCAAACGGGTGAGCTTTGCCTCCCGAATTCCCCTGATCTCTTCCTGCATTGCCATATTCTGCAATTGTACGTGATTTTAAAGGGAAGGTCAAAAAGAATAACGAGGCGTTCGTGCCTCGTGCCTTGAGAGTTCCTCATGTGGATAACTTAGCTAAGCTAAGGATATGAATGACTAAACTGGGTTTAAGTCAAAGAAGGTCAAAAGAAAAACCTGGGGGGTTCAGGCCAAAACTCTCTTCCACCCTACTTCACCTCAAGAATCCTGTAGCTTGTCTTTCCCCCAGGAGTATCCACCTCAACCGCGTCACCTTCCTTCCTACCCACAAGAGCTTTTCCCATAGGAGAGTAGACCGAGAGCTTTCCGTGGAGAGAATCCGCTTCTGCGGCACCCACGATGGCAAACGTCATCTTGATTCCCTCAGATTCAACCGTTACTCCAGAGCCAACCCGTACACCGGAGCCAGCGCCTGCCTTCTCTACCACCTGGGACTCTGAGACCTCCCGAGAGAGTTCAGCTATCCTTCGCTCCAAAAACTCCTGCTGCTCCTTTGCGTCCTTGTAGTCAAAGTTTTCAGAGAGATCCCCCATCGCAATGGCCTTACGAAGACGCTCGGCCAGCTCACGGCGCTTTGTGGTTTTAAGCTCCTCTAACTCTTGCTTGAGTTTTTCCAGTCCTTGTTTGGTGATGTACGCCATATTACCGACTAAAGTACCAGGAAAGCACGTCCCTGGCAATCGGAAGGGTGCCCAGCTGACCTTCTTTAATTCCCTCCGTGACCGCGACCAGAACGATTTCGGGATTCTCTGATGGGGCAAAAGCAACCGTCCAACTATACAGAAAGTCCTTACCATCATAGTCGGTTCTCCCTGTCTGCGCGGTCCCGGTCTTGGCTGAGACCGCTACGGGAAGGGAATCCAGAAAACCGGTGCCAGACCCCTTAGTAACGGTCTGGCGCATCCCCTCACGGATAATCTCAAGCATACGGGAATCTGCGATATTGTCTTTGACCACGGTACTGCCAACATCAGACCTTTCCCCGGTCACGCTGTCAATCACGCTCCGCACGACCCTGGGCTCATAGAGCGTACCTCCGTTTGCAATCGCCACAAATGCCGAGGCCACCTGGAGTGGGGTCACGGCAAAGGGGCCCTGGCCGATTGCAAAGTGATAGGTATCCCCGAGCCGCCAGTTACTATCCAAGTTAGGAAGCACTCCCTTGCCCTCTCCCGGCAGATCCACTCCGGTCTGACTCCCCCACCCGAACCTCTCAAGATACGCCTTAATCCTCTCGGCTCCCAGCCCCCGGTAGTTTTGGTATCCTCCTCCGATTATATAGAAAAAGGTGTTCACGGACTCTGCAATCGCACGCCTCAAATCGCTCTGCCCGTGAAACATCCAATCCCGAAAACACTCATCCTGCTCTGTGTACGGATTCTTTACGCAGATCTCCAGGGGAGCAAAAATGGAGGTGTCTTCTGAGATGATGCCTTCCTCAAGAGCGGCAAGGCCAATGAGCGGCTTGATGACCGATCCCGTCGGGTATCCGATCCCTCCCATTGCCCTGTTGAACAAAGGATGCCCAGGATCTGCTTGGAGCTTGTTCCACTCGTCTATCGTAATGCCGGAAGAAAACTTGCCAGCGTCAAAACTCGGCATGCTCACGAGAGCCAGGACGCCCCCTGTATGAGCATCCAGGACCACGGCGCTTCCCCTCTCAGCTCCCGTCTGGGCAAACACGCTTTGAAAGGAACGGGTAATCTGTTTTTGAAGTTCAGAATCAAGCCAGAGGTCCATGCTCTTGCCGGGCTCTGAGGGCACACGCTCTGGCTCCCCAATGAGCTGACCCTGGGCGTCTCGCCTTGTGATGATGCTGCCTGGTTTCCCCCGAAGCTCACTCTCATAAAACGCCTCAATCCCGGTCTTGCCAACCTGGTCTGATACCGAGTACCCCTGCCCCAGCTGTTCCAGTTCCGAGGAAGACACCTTAGCCGTGTATCCGATGAGATGGGAGAAAGCCATGCCATCAGCATACCCTCTCACCGTGTTCTCCTGAATCTCACATCCTGGGAACCCGGCTTTGCGGGCCTCAAAACGGATGAGGTCATCGTGCGAAATGTTCTCTGCGACGAGAATCTTGTTGGAGATCGTTTCGTCAAAGCGGACCCTCAGGTCCTCAGGCTGAATCCCGAAGGCGGATAAGCCATCAAGTACGGAAGCCAACTGGGAACGGTCGCGAGGAAGATCTCTCTTGTCACACACGAGATCAAGGCTCGGATTGTTGAAGGCAAGCTGAACCCCGTTGCGATCATACAACACTCCCCGCTCAACCAGAATCGGAGTTCGCCTCTGTGTATTTGCCGCAGCCAGCGCCGTCATCTCCTCTCCGGTGAAAACCTGAAGGCGCAGGGACTGAAAGAAGAGAAGGCCGGCGAGTACGAGAAAAGAGCCGTAGAGAATGCGCAGAACCAGACGGGAAAGCGGAACTTCCAGACGGAGATTGCCAGGATCCGTACGCTCCTGCTGGCGGGAAGCCATAGCATCCATAAGCACCTCCTGGGGCTCCACTTCCTGCCAGGAACGCTTGACGCGCAGGTTGTTAGGAAATTGCGGGCGTGCGAACATAGCGGCTGAGAAATTCTTCCAATAAAAAAGAGGCTGCAAGCAGAATCAGCACCCACATTCCGAAAAAGCGTCCCGACACGAAATCAAGCAGAAGACCCGCCGCCACGGCTGAAAACATCCCATAGCGGTTCCTGAAGGCCGGGGAAAGGTGGAATAGGAGGAACGAGATCAGAACGAGGTTGGGCACGAAGCCCCAAAGAGCAAGGCGAGGAAGAAAGCTCGTCTGGATCATCATGAGGCCGGCGAACATGAGGGCAACAAGGAAAGCCGTAATCATTGTATCAAAAACACCTGATCAATACGCGAAGAGTCAAAAAACCATGAGACATCAGCCTGCCAGAAGGCCTCAACGTCAGATCCCGCCACCTTTCTCACCCTACCCACCAGCAAGTTTTCAGGGAATATCTCAGCCACGTTGCTCGTCATAACAATGTCCCCTTCTTCCAACTCCTGCTCTTGAGGCACAAGATTCAAAAGAAGTCTGCCGCTCCCTTTCCCCCTCAGGATTCCCGATGTTGAACGGCCCTGAACGGCGGCGTCAAAGGAAGTATCTTTTGAAGAAATCATCAGCACCCGTGAGGTGTCCGGGAGGACTTGAGTAACGCGGCCCACAAGCACTCTGCCTGCTGTCACAGCGACCATTCCATCCCGTACCCCGTCAGCGGAACCGCGAGCGACAAGCAGGACCTCTTCTCCCGTCCGCTTGCCGTAGATCTCAGCTGCAAGAAGCTGGAATCCTTCCTTGGCTTTGAGACCGAAGGCGTCACGGAGTTCGTTGAGCTCACCTCTCTCATCCTCTGAGGTGAGAAGCTGCTGTCGCAAAAAAAGATTTTCCTGAACAAGCGCGGCATTCTCTTGTGCAAGCCTGCCAGCTGAAAAAACTCCCTTCATGAAACCTGAAACTCTTCCCCCGGCTGACCAAAAAAAGTCCATGCCCGGACGCGTGAATGAAGAGAACGTGGCATCTGCACCGACTCGAGAGAAGTTCAAGGAACCAATCACAAGCAGAAGGACAAGGAGTATGAGAGACGTTTTGAACGATACGCGCATGCTCCAATCATATCACATGGAACGCGGGCAACAAAAAACCGCCGATTGCGGACACGGTAAGAGAGCTACCTACTTTCGCCCAAAGGACTATCATCGGCCTTAGGAGATTTCACTTCCGAGTTCGGAATGGGATCGGGTGGAGCACTCCCAGCATAGCTCCCTTACGGTATCAACAAGTGCAGCGGGTATATATTGCCAGCCAAAGTTCATTGCTCGATATTAGTACTCCTCGGCTTCATGCGTTACCGCACTTCCACCTGGAGCCTATCGGCCTCGTGTTCTTCGAGGAATCTATGAGTCTTAATCTTAGAGTAGGCTTCGTACTTAGATGCCTTCAGTACTTATCCTTGCCCAACGTAGCTACCCAGCTATGCCCTTGGCAGGACAACTGGTACACCAGAGGTTAGTTCACTCCGGTCCTCTCGTACTAGGAGCAAGTCTCCTCAAGACTCAACGCCTGCGGTAGATAGGGACCAACCTGTCTTACGCAATGAATTCACTTGTTACCAAATGCATGGACTATACCATCCTCAACCTTTTGTTGAGGGCGACGTGTTATATGGGGTTTCACACCCATATCCGATCCATGATGGATCAAGTCTCTACGGGGTCAATCTCTTTTGAGATGACTTCCCTCGGTATTAACCTACGTGCGTCCAGGTTGCATGACACACTAGGCATTCACCGATATGAGTCGCTTTTCTTGCCGCCTCGCGACGACAAGCCGCCGTTTTGCTCTCGATGTCTTAGGTTCTTTTCGTTGACGGTCTGAACCCAGCTCGCGTACCTTTTTAATTGGCGAACAGCCAAACCCTTGGGACCTTCTCCAGCCCCAGGATAAGATGAGCCGACATCGAGGTGCCGAACAGGGCCGTAGATATGGACTCGCGGGCCCTACCAGCCTGTTATCCCCGGGGTAGCTTTTGTCTGATAATCTCTGCGTTTTCTACAACAACGCATCGGTTCACTAAGTTCTGGTTTCCCAACTGCTTGACACATCCGTCTCGCAGTAAAGCTGGCTTATGCCTTTACACGACCTCCACCGTTTCCATTGGCGGATAGCCAACCTTGAAACGCCTCCGTTACTTTTTGGGAGGCTAGCGCCCCACTAAAACTGACCACCTCCAACTGTCACCCATTGCTGGGATTAGCCTTACCCTCACGAAAGACGGGTGTTTCATTGACGGCTCCACCGCAACCGAAATCACGGTTTCAAAGCCTACCCGCTACGCTACGCAAGCGCGAAAATAAGGCAATAAGAAGCTACAGTAAAGCTCCCGGGGTCTTTCCGTCTAGCCGCAGGTAACCGGCATCTTTACCGGTATTGCATTTTCACCGGGCAACTCCTGGAGACAGTTCTCAACTCGTTACGCCATTCATGCGGGCCTGAACTTACCAGGCAAGGGATTACGCTCAATGTGTTACTTTCATACCCCGCTTCTTGGAAGGAAGCTTGGCGGCAGAGCATTTCTGCCCTGCTCTCCATGTCGCCATGGAGTTCGGACTATATCTTCTCTGCTTTCACAGAGTCTGGCGTATAGTCTCTGAGGATTCTCATGCGCGGAATTTCCTCGTGTTCATCTGGCTCGTGAATCCTCGAATCTTTTCGAGTCCTCGCTCCGTCAGATGCTCTCCCTTGTCCATCATTCGGACAATTCGAGCGAAGATGCGAAAGTCATTTCGCTTCGCCGTCTCGAGAGAAAATTCCTCAAAGAATGGAATAATCTTGGTTAGAAGATCTTGGCGATTCCGAACTACGTACTTCATCAGATGTTCATGGTGGTTGTCGTATCTCTTGTTGAGATAAATTGACCCACACTCAAAGAACTTCTGAACTTTCTCAAGAGAGGATTTGCTTTTACTCCCCTGAGTGATGACGAATTCCGGGAACACCTGCCACTTTAACCTCAGTCGGGACTTTGGATGTTTGAAGAAACTTACAGTGAAGCATCCTTCGCCATCCACATACCCGACGATCCACCCTATGCGCCTGAGCCTTTCCTGCTGATTGTCTGCACCGGATACATTTTTACTCGACATGGTGATAAGGGTTATCTTTACCTTACCTCCATTCTATCAGAGTAGTACCGGATACTCCAGATTTTCCAGCATATAGCCAGATTTTACTAAAGCAGATTTCCTACTTTAACACGGTTATAGTTACCGCGGACGTTCACTGGGGCTTCGGTCACTCAGCCAACCATCCGAAGACAGAAGACCGGCAACGTTAACACTCCAGCACTGGTCAGGCGTCAGCCCCTATACATCCTCTTGCGAGTTAGCAGGGACCTGTGTTTTTGGTAAACAGTCGATTGAGAGACAGTCGCTGCGCCCAGCATTGCTGCTGGGAGGTCTTATCCCGAAGTTACGACCACTGATTTGCCGAGTTCCTTCAGGAGCTTTCACCCGTTCACCTTAGCATATTAGCGCCAACCCACCTGTGTCGGTTTGCGGTACGGACCCACTGCGCTCAAACTTTTGGAGCTTTTCCGGGAAGAGTGCTCCTCCTCATCTGACCCCCCGAGAGGGATCATTTCAGCTGAGCTTGGATTACTCCTCACCCTACTGACAGAAATCCGATAATCTGCGAGGAATACTACTCTTCGTCCCTCCAAAAGAGCACGCAGCGAGGGGCAGGAATATTAACCTGCTGTCCATCGCGATACGCCCTTCGGCGCATAACTAAGGCCCGCCTAACCCTTGGTCGAACATCGGTGCCAAGGAAACCTTGGGTTTTCGGTGTGCAGGGCTCTCACCTGCATTGCGGTTACTCATGCCAACATTCTCACTCCCCAACGCTCCACCGGACCTCACGATCCGACTTCAGCGCGATGGAGACGCTCCCCTACCACGCAGCACCCGAAGGTGCCGCATCCTTATCTTCGGTATGAAACTTAGCCCCGTAAATCTTCGGCGCAAGACCCCTTAGCTAGTAAGCTGTTACGCACTTTTTAAAGGGTAGCTGCTTCTAAGCTAACCTCCTAGCTATCTGAGGAGTCTCACTTCCTTGCTTAGCACTTAGTCTCATTTAGGGACCTTAGATGAAGGTCTGGGCTGTTTCCCTTTTGAACATGGAGCTTAGCCCCCACATTCTGACTGCCTGTCCTATAATTCCGGCATTCGAAGTTTGATAAGAATACCTGGGTTGCCCCAAGAGTAGTCTTTTCAGTGCTCTACCTCCGGAATCTGCAACAGACGCTAGCCCTAAAGCTATTTCGGGGAGAACCAGCTATTACCAAGCTCGATTAGCTTTTCACTTCTTACCACAGCTCATCCCAAGACGTTGAACGATCTACGGGTTCGGGCCTCCCTGAGCATTTCTGCGCAGTTCACCCTGGCCATGGCAAGCTCGCTTGGCTTCGGGTCTTCGTCCGCCAATCTTTGGTCGCCCATTTCGGACTCGGTTTCCCTATGCCTTGATGCCGTAAGCACTTCGGCGACTGACAAACGAAACTCGTTGGCTCGTTCTGCAAAAAGCACGCCGTCACCCCTTGCGGGGCTCCGACTCGTTGTAGGCATGATGGTTTCAGGTTCTATTTCACCGGGGTTACCCCCCTACTTTTCACCTTTCCCTCACGGTACTGGTTCACTATCGGTGATGTCAGGTATTTAGCCTTGCCCGGTAGTCCGGGCCGCTTCCCACGGGGTTATCTTGACCCCGAGGTACTCAAGTAAAATAGCAAGGAGCACAAAGGAGTTTTCGAATACGGGGCTGTTACCCTCTTTGGCGTCCCTTTCCAGGGACTTCTTCTAACCAACCTCTGCCTTTTTACTCTCCCAGGAAGCATTCCTGTGCACCAGGAATACTCCCAACACTATTTCCTTACAACCCCATATCTTTACCCGAAGGTAAAGATATGGTTTGGGCTCTTCCCGTTTCGCTCGCCGCTACTAAGGGAATAAACATTCGTTCTCTTTTCCTCTGGTTACTGAGATGTTTCACTTCACCAGGTTCGCTCTCCGATTGCTCAGAGTGACGCCGCTTTCACGACGCCGGGTTTCCCCATTCGGAAATCTCCGGATCAAAGGTTGCTCACCACCTCCCCGAAGCTTATCGCAGGCACGCTACGTCCTTCATCGCCCTGACATCCCAAGGCATCCACCATCTGCCCATGAATGCAATGTATCTTTGGCTAGCAATATATACCCACTACTATTCAATTGACAAGGGGCTTGCATGGAGGCCAACGAAAAACCGCTACGCAAGCGGCTTCTACATACAGCACAAGGTGCTGGCTGTATCAGTCGCTTCGTTTTTGGTTTCGTATTTCTGCACTTCTCATGCGAGTTCAGTATACGCAGAGCAGGAAGGAATGTCAAGCCTTAGCTTGACACGCTCCCCTGCCTCAGTGCACAATGTTTCTCGTCCGACTCACAGGCGAGCTTCTCCCCATTCAATAGGTCGTTTCCGCAAAGGACGGCGCGGCTGGACGATATGCGTCCGGCTTTTTTCATAACAGAAAACCCCGCCCTTTCGGGCGGAGCTTCCTTTTCTGCTTTCAGAACTATCTCATCTTGTTCCGGAAGTCCCGCAGGATTTCTCCTGCAACATCCTTCCCGCCAAGACCGAAGGCCAAGCCACCAGCCAAGACGAGGAACGCGACAAGACCGGTAAAGACCGTCTGCAAGAGCAATCGGCTGATGCCAAGCTGGACTAAAATCGCGATGATCGCGAAGATCCAGATGGACCAGCGTACAATTACTCCAACCACGTGTCCGTATCCAACCTCCGCTCCCTCCACCGCTACTCTCAGGAGTTTCTCTACAATGTCAGCTATGATAACAGCTGCCACGAAGATAAGGGTGGCGACAATCACATTCGGCAGGTAGCCGAGCACGTCGCGAACAAATCCCGCAAACTCCGTCAATCCGAGCACTTCCACGGCGGCCAGCAGAAAGACGATCACCAAGACCCACTTGAAAATCGCTCCCACAAAGCCCGAGGGATCTACCTTAATCTCGGCTCGCTCCATTGCCTTTCTCCATCCGCCTCGCTCAAAGATCTGGTTGAACTTTGCGCGCTTGAGCACATCCGAGATCAATCGTCCCACTGCGGCTGAAATGATCCAACCCACAATGAAGATAATCAAGGCGCCCACAAGCTCCGGGATGAAGTTCAAGAAGCCCTGCCAAAGACCAAGAAGGGCCTGCGCGGTAGCATCATACCAATCCAATACGCTAATTCCAGTCATATTCTAGTATCGTTATATTTCTTGTTACTATACTCGACCTTTGCCCCGCTACTGGCGGGAGAAAGCATTGTTATAGTATACCAGATGTCAACCAATTCGGCCTGTGGAAAACTCGGGCCCTGCCCAGTACCGATTCTGAGGAAACCCAGCCGAATCTCCTACTGTCACAGCTCTCCTCCCTGTTATCTCCCTCAACCCAATATGCCCCCTCCCCTATGCCCGCCACTCGCTTGATCATCAGCATTCCTCCTGCCATCACAACAACCACATCCCCCTTACGGATCGGCGCTCTCCTCTGAATCATTACGAAATCCCCTGGGGTAATCGAGGGCTCCATACTGCGGTCTTCAACTTGAAAGTATGGAAGCATCACTTCTTTGACTGAGCAAACATGTCGGCTATTTCCTGCACGGCCGTCTGGAGTTCTTTGGCCTTCTCGCGGCTCACCTGCTGCTTGACCTGAGAACACAGCTTTGTTGCTCTCCAGAGGGTTTCGTGGAGGTTTGGAAACTTCTCTAGGTGCGCAGGCGTAAAGTAGTCGGTCCAGAGGATTAGGAGCTCCCGCTTGCACTTTTCAGCATGCTCTTCCTTGACCATAATGCACCGTGCGAGCGTATTCTCAAATTCCAGCCACTTGTTCCTGTCAGCATCGTCTGCCGGGGGCACCTGCTCATACAACTTCTCTACCATCTTTGCCACCGTCTGAGCCGCCGTGAGGGCGGGTTCTGCCGTGTAAATGCCGCAGGGAATGTCACAGTGGGCAAAAACCTTACGGGCGGGCTCCAGCTTGTTAAGAAAAAAAAGAATAAGATACATCATGTGATTACTGTTTTTCTTTGCTGCCTTGAGATACAAAATACCTGGTAACGAACACGACCACCAGAGTGAGGAGAAAGGCATAGATGAACTTGGCCGTCACTGTGCCGCGGGACAAAGGGAAGATGTCTTCAATGAGCCCCTTGATGGCGTCGTTCCAGGCCAGGGCGACAACAAGCCCCAAGGCCGCTGTCATGTAGGCGGCCATGCGCTCACGGGTCTCCTGACTCATCTCCCGTCCCTTTGCCTGCAGGTTCTTGAGACGTTGTGGCTTCATATATACAGGATACTACGCACAACCCGAAAAGGTAAAGGCGTAGGCGCGAAACTCCCCTCTCGTGCTGCGAATACGCAGCATCCTTACTGCCATTATGGTGTTTGAGTTAGGGCTTCTTGCGTATAGATGTTTGAGGGGCTCCAAAGCATAAACCCTCCGTAGAACTCCCCAAGGGCCTCTCGCACGGCCAGAATCTCTTGTGCAACCTCGCGCTCCCCGTACTCCGCTCCCAAGTCAAAGTCCTGAAGCCAGGGACGCAGTTTCCCCGAGGCAGGCCCCAGCTTTTTCACGGCTGAGTCCATGGATATCTTCACCACCTCATAGGGATGCTCGGCGGGGTTCTCAAATCCCCGAAAGCCATCAGCGTAGTGGGAGGGGTAGACCATGGGGGATACAAAGTCAAAGTACTCAGCGAAGTTCTCCAATATCTGCCCAACCCCAAAGTCCCCGTTCCATATGGTCGCAAGACCGAAGAGATCAGCTGAGATGGTGGTTTCCGGGAGCTCGGAGCGCACAAAGGAGGCAAACGAAGTCATCACCTCCACAAGAGGGGTAGCGCCGTCCCAGACGGGGAAATGCATGTCCTCTGCATCTCCGTCCGTCGGGAAGCGAACATAGTCAAAATTCACTTCGTCAAATCCTAAGTCGGAGAGCTCCTGAGCTATGGCCGTGTTGTACGCCCAGACTTCCTGGGACGCAGGATCCATCCAAGCAAGTCCTTTACGGTCTTTCCATACAATATCCTGCGATACCTCGCCCCCCGACAAAGAGAGAAGGGACTCGCTCTGCACGGCCAGCTCAGGTCGAGCTACGGCCAAGACAGGATCCTGGAACACTACGAGCCGCGCTATGACATACAGTCCTGCTTCATGGAGCTGGGAAATAAGGCGGTCCAGTCTTGGAATGATGGGCTTTAACGCCCCATACTCTGCCGCCTCGGGAACCGAGCTGGCGTAGAGGACGTAGCCTGAGTAATCCTTCACGTCTATGACCACGGCGTTCACCGAGGTCTCCTGACTCATCTCAATCACCCTCTGAACCGCGGAGGGCGTACCAGCTGACCACGCAGTCAGGTACACGGCCTCAATGACCAAAGGAGGATATGCGAGCTTATCTTGAAAAGCAAGCTGGACTGTTGTCGGGCGGATCGGGGGCTCGCTTACCGCCTCAAGCTGGGGCTGGGGGGCTTCTGGCACCTGAAACCAGATTGCCTGAGCCAAAATCTGCTGACGCCTCGCCTGCTCCAAACGGAGAACTCCGACGGCGACCGCCACCCCGACGACGGTCAAGAGCATGAAACGAGCAACTCCTCCCCTGCTACTCCTCATCCTCTTGCTGTTTGTGTTCTGCGTCCTGGCACTCGCAAGGTTCCAGGGGCTTGCCGTGGTGCGAACAGGGCTCCGCCGTACAGATCCCAGGATGCTCTGAAACCCCGCCGCACTCACCTAAACATACGTAATGGGTCATTGGTGTATTGTAAACCATCTTAAAACAGAAGGAAACGAAAAACCCCGTTTCCGGGGTCTTTCGGGCATGAACTGATTACCAGCGTCCGCCCCGCTCGCCTCCTCCCCCCTGTCTGGGGGCGCGAGCCTCCATGGGGCGTGCCTCGTTCACGGTGAGGCTGCGTCCATCAAGCTCTTTGCCGTTCCACATCTCAATCGCCTTCAGTGCTTCGTCGTCATTTGCCATCTCGACAAACCCGAAGCCCTTTGAGCGACCAGACATTCTGTCGGTGATAATCACAGCTGACTCCACGGTTCCTGCCTGCGAGAACGCGTCTCTCAGGTTGTCTTCCGTGGTGTTGTATGACACACCACCAATGTATAATTTCTTGGCCATTGCTTTCTTACATACTAACTTATCCGTAGTCCGACCTCTCTTACTCTGACTTTTGAACTTACACTTAGTATGTAAGAAAAAGAGAGAAGAACCCTACAAGAGGCATCATACCCTATCTGGAAATAAAGTCAAGGGCGGATTCTCCTCATGTCCCATCCAGCTCTTTTTGAACGTCCTCAATCTCTTTTCTCGCAAAGCGCTCCGCAACCTTCAAATTCTCTTCCATATCCTTTTGCACTCTCCGCTGCTCCTCTTCAGCTTCCCTCCCCCGCAGGCCCCTGAGAGATGAGAGCCGTTCTGCCATGTCCTCTCGCAAGGCGTCAAAGGTCGCGTGGAGCACGCCTTCAGCCTCGTGGACCTCGCGGCGCAGGCGAGCCCTCCAGGCCACCACCCGATAGACAACGTAAAAGGCAACGATCAGCAAGAGAAACAGGAAGGTGGTCGTGAGAACGGCAAGCATACCTCTATTCTATGCTACTCCAGCTCTCTTTCAATGTCTTTCACCTCTTTTCCTATGAACTTCTCTGCAATGGAAAGATTCTTTGTAATCACCCTCTGCACCTCCTCCTCCGCCTTGGTGAGCTTCCGTGAACGACGTGCTTCCTCAAGAAGCTCAAACTGCTGTTTCAAATCCTCGTAGAGGGCGTCAAAGGCCTTGTGGAGCACGCGCTCCGCCTCAACGGTCTCCTGACGCAGCTTGCTCCTCCATCTCAAGAATCGGTACCACGCATATAAGGCGACAGCAAGGAAGAAGAATAGCAGAAGGAGGAGAACCGCAAGCATGGCAAAGACGTCAACGGTCAAGCTTCCGAGCTTTGGGAACGCGAACATCCCTCCTACCACGGGCCGCTCAACCTCCACGCTCACGCTTGAAGACCGGCTGTTCCCCGCCTTGTCAAAAGCGAGCACCAGAACCGTGTGTTCCCCCGGACTCTGTGAAGGAAGAACGTAGGGAGAACCGGCAACGGAGACGGGCTCCTCGCCATCTACCTGAACCTCGTAATGGTCCACTCCACTTAGCTCATCTCGCGCATTGAAGATCAAGGTCGGGGTCGGGTTCGTAGGGTCTCCTTTCCTGTCAACCTCAATTTCAAAGGGATTCGGAGGAGTTGTATCTATTTGAACCTTCCTATGGGCAATTGGCCCCCATCCAAAGCCGTTGCGGAAGTTCACATGGAAGTACCAGACACCCTCTGCAATGTCGCCGTAGGCCTTGTTCAAGGCAAGCTCTTGGGTGATAAAGGCCGGATTGGTCAGCTCCTCCCTGTCCAGATCGTAACTGATCGCCGTCACATCCGAGGGGAGGTCCCAGACGAACTCGGGCGCGTTGTTTGAATACCAGGCATCCTGAGACGGATGAGTAAGAGAGGAAACATTCGGGAGAGAGGGCTTGAGAGATCCCTCCTCTGGAGGGAGAGGCAGGGTTGAGGGAATGATGGTGTACGTTCCCGATCCCAGAAAGGAAAGAATGTTCGTTCCCCGTCCGTCATTTGCCAGAATGGAGCCCGAGGAGAAGGTGACGGTCCCGTCTCCAGCCGTGCGCGCCCTGAAGGTGATTGTGAAAATGGTCCCTGCGGCTCCCGAGAATCCCGGGCTCGGGACTCCTCCACCGAACTCCAAGGTTCCCGCGCTGTTTGAAAAAGTGGGCTCCTGCGTCCAGAGCGCGAATATGCTGTTTGTCTTGCTCGTACTCACCACGGTAAACTTTTTAGGATCAAACACCAGGATTCCTTGAGCCGCATTTATCGCAGACCCGCTGGTGTTCACCCGCACTGCAACAGGAAAGGTGGTTCCGGCCGTAAAGGTGCCGCTTGATGGAGAAAAATACAAAGAAGCTTCTTGGGCGGCGGCAACCCCGGGCAAGAAAACAACAAGAAAGACAAGAAGTGTGGTGATTTTTATGCAGTATTCTCTCTTCATCTCACACTTGTTTTCTTTTTCTCCATACAAGATATCCTCCTGCCAAAAGGCCAAGGAAGAGGAAAAGGACGAAGGAAAGCAACCGCGAGACGGGAAGCGCTCTCTCTGCTCGAATCTCAACCACCCGTTCGTTTTCCGCCTTGTCCACCGCCTTCACCTGTACGCTCTCTGAGCCCTGATACTCTAAAAGGTACGGACTCTGAGCGACCTTCCACGCACCCACGTGTTCCTCAAACACTTCATATCGTGCGATGCCTGAGGCGGCGTCTCGCGCTGAAAAACTCAGGAATCTCTTCCCGTCATAAAGGGTCCAGTCGCTTCCAACCAACACCTCAAAAAACTCCGGGGGCGCAGTATCCTTGAGTGCGCGGCGGGTGACCGCAGGCCCGCAAACACCGTCTCTGCACTCCCGGAGACGAAAATAGAAGATCCCGTCTTCCTGCGTCGTGAGCTTCAAGTCCCCCACTGGCTCATCTGGCACGTCATCGGGCGCCTCAGATGGGTCCCGCGTAAGCAGATAGCTGTAATCAGCTCCCTCTTTCACCTCCCAACTCATTCTAATAAAGGGGTTGCTGTACCAGACGCTCTCGTCTGGGTGATCTTCTGAGGTGAGGACCGGAAGACCCGCGGGTTTCTTGAGAATTGTGTACTCCCCCGTGAAAAAGGAGAGGCCAGCTGGCGTTCCAGCGCCGTCGTTCAACAGCACCTGCGTGCTTTCCTCAAACCTTAAGACAGCAAAACCCGGTGTCTTAGCTTGAAAAAATATCCTGCCAATAACTCCCTCTCCACGATATCCATTCGGCACTCCTGCCTGAAAAGAGACAGTGCCCGTCTTCTCCTCATAATCCGGGCCGTGAACCGGCAAAGGGAAAACGGAGCCCCCGCTGCTAAAGTCAACAAACCCCAGTATGTCTGTCGGAAACACTATCTGCATATTCAGCGCATTCACGCTCTCCCCCTCCGTATTCAGACGCACTTCTGCAACCAGATTCTCTCCTTCGTACGCATCCTGGGCTTGAGGGATAAAAGAGAGGACAGAGGCAAACGCAAAAGATGGCAGAGTAAAACCAATGATGATGAGAAAAATGAGTTTTGAAAGAAATTTCATAAATGTGATCCTATCCCGTCCACCAATACAAGAGTATGGAAAAGTCGGTAATATTGACGATGCCGTCCCCGTTCTGGTCGGCGCACGAGTTCGCCCTCTGCCACCAGAATAGCATAATACTGAAGTCAACCAGATTCACTCTCCCGTCTCCGTTCAGGTCTCCGTTCCTGCACAGGGCAACACCGGGAGGCACGATATAGAACGTCCTTACTTCGCTAAAGCCACTCTGCTCGCCCACCGATGTCTGGGCGCGCGCCCTGACCGCATGAAGACCCTGGTCCAGCTTCTTGGTGTCCAGGCCGAACCTCCACACCCCGCTGTTTCCGGTATTGGTCTGCTCCACGAGCTCACCTGGAGAGTTCACAAAGAGCAAGACCTGGCTCTGGGGAAAAGAGTACCCTGAAACCTGAAGCGTACTGCCCTGCCCTACGACCGGATCAACGTCAATGGTCGGGGAAAGAAAGATACCAGAGAACGTGGTGAGAGCTCCCGCGGTCACGCTGATGGTAAAGCTCACGGTCACCGATTTTCGTCCCACGCTGTCCTCAGCTGAAATGCTGAACGTCTTGATGCCGGAGGTAACGCCAAGCAGTGTTTTTGAAAAGGTGCCGTCGGGCTCTGATGCAAAGGTTGCCACAACCGTCCCGTCCTGCAGAAGGGTAAGAAGCGCGCCGGGATACGCCTTTCCTTTAAAAGCGACGTCTCCTGTGCTTGCTCCCACTCCTCCACCGCCTCCTCCGCCTCCGCCAGGGGAAGGAGAAGGAGCAGGAACCAGAATCTCAACTGAAACGTTCACCCCAGAAGACAAGGCCCGCGCGGGACCTGCCGCGGGGAGTATCAGCAAGGCCCCAAGGAGAATAGACAAAAGATACTTCTTTCCAGTCCCCATACATACCTATCTCTTTTTCCCGGTAACCAAGACACTCAGGGCAAGGGATAATCTCCTTCGGGCCAGGTAGAGAAGAAACGCCAGGATGAGAAGCCCTATGAGCGTGGCTCCCAGAACCTTCCATGGCACGACCCAAAACGTTGTCGTGTAGGCAAGGGGTTCGTTCGTAGAGCCGTAAATAGCAGTGAGCGTGGCTGAGTATTTCCCAAAGAGTCGCTTGTCGGGAAGTTCGGTGTCCACCTGACGTATAGAGTTTGGAAGCACGTTCAGCTGAGGAAGCTCCAATCTCGCCGTCTCACGACCCAGCACATCCTTTACCAATACAAATCCTCTCGGTTTTAGGTGCACGGTCCCCGTATTCTCAAACCTGCCGGTCATCGTAATTGGACCGTACTCTGAAAACGCTGGGGCGGTAAACGACCGTATGCTCATCTCCTCTTGCACGGCTCCCGCCACCTGCAAGAGCAGAAGCGAGCCGATCTTCTGGGCAATGGCCGCTCCCCCGCTCCCCGGCTCAACAGCTCCCGAAGAAGCAAGAACGGAACCATAATGCCCTCCCGGCTCCCCGTTGAGAGGAACTGAGACGGTGAACTGAACTGCTTGAAAAGAATGAGGATTCACGATGAAAGATTCGGGAATCACGGTTATCCACTTTGAAAGAGAAAATGTCTCTCTTCCCTCAGCGCTCAACGCGACCTCTCCCCTCTCCCCAGCCGCCGTGAAATCCTCTGCGACCATGGTAATGGACATTGGCGCGTCTCCGTTGTTGAACACCCGAATAACATTGGAGATGCTGTCTCCCGGGTTCGCGGTCAGCTCAAAGGTCAAAGGAGAAATGCTCAGGGTGGTGCTTTGAGCATGAATAAAAAAGGGAGTGCCCAAATACGCGGCACTCAGAATAAGGGATAAAGGAGCAAATCTCCAAAGAATCTTCATCTATCCTAGAACGTCGGTGTTGTTATAAAGGTAAGGGTCGTCGTGTAGGTTCCAGCAGCCTGGGAGCCAGCGTAGTTCAGCATAGCCCCCATACGAATCTGATCCCCGGAAACAGGCGTGTAGCTCTTCATGATGGGCTCCGTACTCGCCGTAGTAGGAATGGTCTTGAACTGAGGAGTCGCGTCATTGCACTGAGCGGCCGCAACCCAGTCAACAGCTCCTGTCCCGGCGTCATCTGAGGCGTCCGTAGTCAAAGCGGAATTCCCGGCGGCGTCCTGGAGACAGTACCCGAATCCGTTGCTGCTCGTGGTTGACCACACGGCAGAAACCGTGTTAGAACATCCGCCGTTGCAGACCCCATCCGCAATCGTACTTGAGACAGAGGTCAAGAGCTGACTCTTCTCAATGATGGTGGTGTACCCGCTTACGGCATTCGTGCTCACGCTTGCCAAGTGACAACTGTAGTTAAAAGCGTTTCCGGCCGCGAGCGCGCCAAAGGTAATCGCCGTTGCCGTATGATTCTCATCATCTGACTTATCGGTGCCGGGCAGTCCATTTGGAGTATCCGGACAGTTTGCCGCAGTTTCTACGGCCAAAGTGAGAGAAAGACTCTCTGAAATGGTAACGGAAACCGTTACGCCCGCAATGGTGGCGGTCATGGCGGTCCCGGTATCCCCAAAAGTTCCCCCAATGTTTATGGTCTCAACGTCCGCCGTTCCCGGATCCCCATCAACCTTGACGGGGTTTTTAATCTGCTTTGCTCCCGCCCCTCCAACTGTGGCATTATCCCCAATCTCAATGATGACGCAACTGTTGACCGCGATTTCTCCTGAAGCGGCATTCGTGGGAGCCGTGAAAGTAACCACCTGTCCTGCCTGCCCCACGCCCCAAATTCCAACCCCGGCACCTGTAGCCAGTGTCTTGTCCGTAAGGGTACCAGTGCAGTTTCCGGGCGTTCCATCCGTGTCAACCGCAAGGTCAAAGTTCAAGAGAGCGAACGCGCCCATCTGGAAGGATGGACTGGCGTCAAACGTTAGGGTGATGGTGTCCGTTGAAGCATCCACCCCGGCCGCTGTCACGAACTGAATGGTGTGGTTCGCCAGGGTGTCGGGGGCTGAGGTAGACAGGGTGTCCTTGACCGACGTTAGAGCTGCCGCTCGTGAAACCGAGGGTACGAGAAAAGCGTATCCTCCGGCAAGAAAAACCAACCCAAGAACCACGAGGGTTATGAGCTGAATCCTGCCTGATCTGCGAGCGATGAGCGCGATGTTCTTCATTTCTGCTTCAGTTTCTCTTGATAAAATTATACCACCCGGCAACCATGTCAACAACAACCTCAAGCTCTCTTCTTCACCAGCACCCTGCCAGCCGCCCAGATTCTCTTTCTGAAGAATATAAACAGCACGACTAGCCAGAGGGCGACAAAGGCCGTTTTCCACGGGAACGCCCAGAAAGTTATTGTGTCTACGAGCGGCACGTCGCTCCCGGGAACGCTAAGGAGGATCGTGGCAGAGTATATGCCAAAGCGAAAGTTCCTGGCAAAAAAGGAGTCGTCCCCCAATGCCTCAATGGGAATAGCTCGGGTGCGGCCTGGCAAAAGATACCTCCCCGGGATCTCAGCCTCAGCTGTGGTTGAACCAAAGATGTTCTGAAT
>JAUYMI010000007.1 GCA_030698665.1 bacterium | reverse complement strand
CAGAATGCCGGTTCCCAAAACCGCGAGAGATGATAGGGGCACCTTCTTTGATGCGGCGTACTGAGCCATCTGGCTCATCTTCATGCCATGCATGAACCCCATCATGACAAAGAATCCTCCAAAGATGAGACGGCCTACGAGCAGCAATATGTCTGTGTACATAGTTGTAAAATTACTTATATCCTTTATTCTATCTTGCGCTGCAAGCATCCCGCAAGGCCAAAGACCTCGCGGTTCACGATGTCGCAGAAAAGCGAGGGGTCAATACTGCTTCCCCTCAGCTTCATAGAATAGTGCAGGTGCGGCGCTATGGAGTATCCCGTGTTTCCAGAGCGCGCAATCACCTCTCCCCGCTTCACCTCTTCCTTCTCTGAAACCTGAAACTCGCTCAGATGTAGATACAAAGAGTACAGGCCGAGCCCATGATCAATGATAAGGGTCTTGCCGTAGTTCGTCAGGGAATCCTCAAAACTCACAACTCCGTCATTCACGGCGTATACGTTTGTCCCCATTGCAGCTCCCAGATCCAGCCCCAGATGCTGAAGCTCAATATCTCCGGACTTCCTGATATTCCCATAGGCTCCCACCACGTTCATTGAGGCCAAAGGATTATAAAACGGGCCTGTAAAGTACGGGGGTTCAGCAACACGTTCCATGGCCCGCTGAATCATCACGTTCTCTCGCAGGGCGATGTTCTCTGCAATTGAGCTTGGCGTATATCCCTGTTCCTCTAACTCCGGAGTCACCACAAGCTGGGTCACGGGAAAGGCGCGCTTTTGCACCTCAACGCGCTCTGCAACCTTCTGACTCGGGAAAACGACCTGAAGGTCGTAGCTCCCGGGTGCCAGCTTTGCTGAAACACCCACCAAGGCAACCCACCTCCCGTGCAAGGCAAAGAACGGGAAGGGCTCCCCGTTGAACCAGCCGGTGACCGGCTCCTGGTCTGAGACAACGACCAGTGTCTCTGACTGCTCCGGGGTCAGCGAGGAAAGAGAGACGCTGGGAGTTTTTGGTTCATTCAGCTCATCCGCTCTTTGTCCCGGGTCCCATCCTTCTGCCTTTGGAGGAATTTTGTTATCGGCAGGACGAGAGATCACAATTGCTACAACGACCAGCACGCCAAAGATTCCGAGAACGAGTAGCGGAACCAGATTCCTCTTCCTACTCATACCGTAAGGCCTCAATGGGGTTCTTGCGGGATGCCTGCCGAGCGGGATAGATGCCGAACACCAAACCTACGAGGCCCGAAACCGCAACTCCAATAATAGCCGCGCTCCAGGGAAAGCTGAAGGCCCAAGCGACCCCAAGGCCGCGGCTCAGAGCCAAGGAGGCAACAAAGGAAAGGACAATCCCAAAGAAGACGCCAATCGCTCCGCCAGCTCCCGTCAGGAACACCGCCTCTATCAGGAACTGGCCCAGGATATCCCTGTTCGTAGCTCCAATGGCCTTCCTCAGCCCAATCTCCCGGGTGCGTTCCGTGACCGAAACCAGCATGATGTTCATCACCCCGATGCCCCCGACAACCAAGGAGATCGCAACCACTGAGGACAGAAAAGCGGTGAGCACGCCAAGGATGGTCCCAATCTGATTCACCAGCCCTTCCTGCGTCACCACAAAGAAGTCGTCTTTCTTGGGATCGGTAATCTTGTGGGACTCACGAAGCGTGAGTTCAATGTCCCGCACCGTGCGCTCCACGAGTTCGGGGCTCTCCGCGAGAACGAGCACCTCGTTGTAGTAGTCAATACCAAGCAGGTAGGTCTGGGCCGTAGAGGGAGGGATGAGCACGATTTCATCAACATTGAAAAACGCTACCTGGCCCTGGGAGGACAGAACACCCACCACCCGGAAACTCCTGCCCCTGATCTTGATGTTCTTCCCTAAAGGATCTTCCAGCCCGAAGAGCTCATCTCGCACCTTAGAACCAATCACGGCCACGCTTGAACGCTGACGGGTTTCACTTTCTCCGAACATCACTCCTTCTTCAGGATAGATATTGAAGACTCGAGACATGAACTCAGCTGACCACCCAAAAATCTGCGGGCGATATGTCTCCCCGAGGTACGAAACGGATCCCGGAACAATAATGACGGGGGCAACGTCAGCTGCGTAGGGAACATTTGCCTTTTTCTTCAACGCCTCAACGTCCCGTTCCTTGAGAGAATCGGCGAACAGGGTTCCGCCGATGTCCGTGGGGCCCGAAGGCTCCTGGCCCGGACGTATCACGATCAGTTCCGATCCCAGCCCCTCAATCTCCCCCAGTACCAGATTCTGGGCACCCTGCCCGAGAGAAACAATGAGGATGATAGCCGTGATGCCAATAACGATTCCGAGGATCGTTAAGGCGGACCTGGCCTTGTTGAGGCCGAGAGCGATGAGCGAGGTACGAAAGAGATGAAAAATCTTCATCTGGCTGCCTTTTCGTCTTTCTCAATCCTGCCGTCCCTGAGATGCAGAATGCGGTCAGCCCGCTCTGCGGTTTCAGCTTCGTGGGTGATGACAATAACGGTATGGCCCTTTGTGTTGAGCTGGGCCACGATCTCCATCACCTGACTCCCCGACTTGCTGTCCAGATTCCCGGTCGGTTCGTCAGCGAAAATAACACTCGGGCTGTTCACCAGGGCACGGGCAATTGCCACGCGTTGGCGCTCCCCTCCAGACAACTGGGAGGGTTCGTACTCTGAGCGGTGGGAAAGTCCAACGTCTTCAATGGCCTTTTTCGCCATGCTGTCCCAGAGGCGCTCTGGCACGTTGGAGTACAACAGGGGAAGCTTCACGTTCTCGAGCACCGAGGTGCGGGCGAGAAGGTTGAAGGTTTGAAACACGAATCCCATTTTCTCATTCCTCATGTGAGCTGCTTCCTCTTCTCCGTATTCCTCAGCCCGCTTGCCTTCAAAACGGTAGACACCGGATGTCGCTTTGTCCAAAAATCCAAGAATGTGCAAGAGCGTGGACTTGCCGGACCCCGAAGGCCCCATGATGGACACGAACTCTCCCTGTTCAATGCCAAAGGAAACCCCGTGCAGAACAGGGGTCTGGACTTTACCGTCGCCGTAGACCTTCGCGAGATTCTCAACTTCAAAAAGCGCCATGTCAGCTGCGGAGGAACACCACGACCTTCTCTCCCTCTGAAACTCCCGAGGTAATCTCAACTCTGCCGTCAGATCCCCTGAGGCCGGTCTCAACCTTCCGCTGTTCCAGCTCTCCCGTGTCTGTCACGATCCTCACGAGCTTCTCACCATTCTCCGTGAAGACGGCTCGTCCGGGAACTGAGATAACCGAGTCCTTGCGGGCGGTGAGAATCGTAACGTCAGCAGTCATCCCGGACTTCACATCTCCTCCCTCCCTCACGAACTGAAGCTTGATCTTATAGGTGGGAACTCCCTCAATCACGGTTTCAGCAGGATCAATGGAAGAGACATCGGCTTGAAACGTACGGTCGGGCCCAAAGGCATCCAGAGTGAAGCTTGCCGTGTCCCCTATCTTCAGATTGGCGATGTCGGCCTCAGGAACATTCGCCTCAATCTCAAACCGGTTTTCTGAAATCAAGGAGGCCACGGTTGTGTTGGCGCCTGCGATCTCTCCAACTTTTGCATCCTGCCTGGTCACGACCCCGGAGATGGGAGCCGTGATGATGGTTTTGCGAAGCTCGGCCTCATACTGATCCACCTGGGCCCGAGCGCGTTCCACCTGCGCCTCTTGCGCCTGAATCTGCTCTGCGCTTGACCCAGCCCGCTTGAGGGCAAGTTCCTGGGCAGCAAGTGCGAGAGCTGACTTTGCGTTCTGCAAACCCGCCTCAGATGAGCTGAGAGTCGTAATGGCGGTGTTGACGCTCGTTCGGGCCAAAGAGACGTCGGCCTTCCACGAATCCAGAGTCGTTTGAGAAAGCCCCGAGTGTATGACTGCATTGTTGAGCCCCTGACCGGCAAGCTCAAGAAAAGCCCTCACCTCATTGAGGTTCGTCTTTGCCTCGCTCGCGAAAGAAAGAAGGTCGCCGGTCAGACTCAGCCCTTCCAACGACGTCTTCCAGGAAGAAAGAAAGGTTTCCAGGAGCAGGCGCTTCTGCCTCAGGACGTTCTCAATGCTAAAATCAATGATGAGTTCGCTTCTCAGCTGAGGAGACAAAGAGGTTCCTCCGAGAAACAGCTGGTCTGCTTTGTTGCGTACGGCGTCGTCTGAAGTTGTGTAGGCGCCGTTGACCGCGTTGAGGAGAACCTGCTGAGCATCCTCCAGGGCGAGCTCGGCTGACTCCGCTTTGACTTCCTGCACGCGGATCTCCTCTGGGCGCGAACCCTGCTGGAGCTCACTAAGCTTTGCCTGCTCTGCCTTCAAGGATGCTTTCGCCTGAGCCAGCTGAGCGGCAATGTCTCCATTGGCCAGGTTCACCAACAGAGCCCCTTTTGGTACCGCGTCTCCAACCTGAGCGTACACGGCAGCTACCCGGCCCCCGCGCTCAAACGCAAGATCCACGTATTCTGCCGCCTTCACCCGTCCCGTAACAGAAACCTCCTGCACAAGCTCACTCAGCTGGACCTCCACGTATTCGTATGGGACGCTTCCCTTCCCTCCGGAAAACACCAGGAAGGCAGACGCAGCCACGACAAAAACGAGGACCGGAACGACGACCCGTTTCTTTTTAAGAAGACGGAGATACGGCTTGTAGCGAAGGTGAATCTTTTTCATGCTCAATAATTCTCTTGTCATTGTATCAAGAAAACCGAGAGAAATATATTAAGACCTCCTGTGAATAAGGTATTCCTGCGCCGCCAGCACGCCCCACAAAGCGCTTACCACCCCTGTTACAATAGCCGTGGCCACAAGGCCGAGCGTGAAAACCGTCAGAGTAAAAGCGGCCAGTACACAGCACGTCATAACGCTCGTGGCCAGGGCGGGCTTTTCCCTACTGAAAATCGAGGGCAGGAGAGCAAGGCCCAGCACGACGTTGCCCCCTGAAAGCACGAGGTCCTGCCAAGGAATTCCGAATATCATACTTTTCTGAAAATGAGGCTCCTGGAGATCAAAATCATGAAAGCTGCAAAAGGAGACCACAGTTATCTTCTGAAAAAGTACCCGCGCACCGTCTTGAGGCTGAATATGAGAAAAAGCCGGCGCACGGTGTCTCCGTAGTAGTGAGGAGTAAAGGTGTGATGCGTTCCTCGCTCATGGCTACTCCGTGGTCTTCCCGTCAAAGTGTTCCTCCTCTGACTCGGCCACCTCCTTGGTGGCATGAATAACCTGATCTTGGTGGTTGGGAGGCCCGTACACGGTGTACAACTTCATGGATCGGTTCTGAGAGGTGTTTATGATGTTGTGGCGCGCTCCGGATGGGACCACAACCACTGAGCCATCTCTGATCTCATGCTGTACACCGTCCAGCACCGCCTTGCCCTCCCCGCTCTCACACCTGATGAACTGGTCTAACTGGTGAACCTCTTCTCCAATATCTTCTCCGGGCTTCAAACTCATGAGCACGAGTTGCACATGATGAGCCGTATACAAAACCTTCCTGAAGTTCTCATTCTCCTCAGCTAACTTTTCAATATTTGCCACGTACCCCTTCATACCTTTTCAGTATACCAAAGAATACTCCCTTTTGTCGCCTAATCCCCTCCTCACGCATCACATCATACGCCGCAGCTCCCCCCGCCCCCAGACTGCACGGGGTCCACTTCAGATAGGATGCGAGCGTAGCCAGCAGCGCTCGAGAACGACTCGCCCAAAACAAGTTTGGGGTCTGCCTGGAGCCACGAAATGCCCTGATGTTCCAGGTATGTTGCAATCGTGAGATACGTATCAGGAAACCAATACGAATTGACCTTGAGAGCTATCTGATACATCTCCTGCTCCCCTACCCCCTGTGACGCCATGAGTTCAAGCAAACCCAGCATCGCCATACCGTGATTGCAGTCCGGGAAGTAGGTTGAGTTGCCGCAACATGGGCGATAGATGTTTTTTGAAACCAGCTCCACTAACTCCTGCTGCGTTTCCGTGAGCGTAACGAGTTGATGCTTGTTGTAATGGTCCATGACGCTTCCTGCAGCAAGCGTCCAACCTCCTGTGGAGGCGAAACGGCCGGCATCTCCACCGTATTGCGGATCCATCATCGGACCTTCCGCTAAAATCCTGTTCTCGTTTGCCAGGCCAAACGCCCACAAAAGATTCAACAGCGCATTGGCGTTTTCTTCCGTGATAACGAGGCTGCCAGTATCGTTTGCTCCAATCAGGCGCTGGGTTTCCTCGTCCAGCCCCCCTCTCTGCGCATACAAACTCTCCAGCTTGTCTGCATCAATCACTCCCAATTCCATCAGCCGCTTTCCCAAGTCTCCCCAAACAACAGGAAGCTCCACGCCCTCTTTTGGCAACACCGCATCCCTCAACCCGATCTCGCTATCCGTTGAATAAGAAGCTGACTCCGTCAACCGTGTCGGAATGTTTCTCTTTGGAGTTATGCTGATGCTGAAAAAGTCAAAGAAAAGAATCATGCCCAAAAGAACAGAAAAACCAACTGCGAGAACCTGCCAGGACTGCTCGTCGTTTTTTGATTCGGTCATGGATAAAGATTATTACTTACCAATTCTTACAGCAAGCGATGAGATGATTAACCAACGTGCGCACCTTAGGATTTCTGCCATACACATGAAGCGCTCCAAAGAGAAGCCACAAGGAAGCGAGGAACAGCATCAGCCCGAAATAACCATGAACGGCGCCGAGTAAAAGGTAGGCAATGAAAAGAAGGGTAAGGAAAAACGGCAGACGGAAGACATGGAGCGGTTCTGACGCTCTCTTTTCAGCAAGATAGTAGACTCCAACAGCACTCGCTCCCAACAAGGGAGCTGCCAGAATGAGGTCCTGGAAGATTCCCAGCCGGTGAAGGATAAGGAGCGCCGCCCAGGTTGCAAAAACACCCGCACAAAGCGCACAGAAACGCCACCCAGTCACGACTCGCACTAGCAGGAAAAATACGAATAGGGAAACGATGCCAATGAAAACTGCCAGCAACTCGCTCATAGGAGAATCTGGAATACGAGCGACGAGACGATCAAAAGCCCGAACGTAACGATCAAGCCCTGGTATGGCAGGGAGCGACCCTCGCGCGCGCGAGCCAATAGCTGACTTAGCAAAGGAGCTACGAATAGGAGAAGCGCTCCAGCGAAAACACCCAAGAGATAGAGATTTATCACATAGGTATTATGGAACAGCGTTCCGTACTCTCCTCCAAGAGAAACGTAGAGCGCCCGATACTCCCGGATGAAGGGCATGACGGGAACAGCCGTTGAGGCGAATATAGCCAAGGTAAGGATTGCATCCTGATACTTCACGTACTTTTTCTTGACCATCTGAGAAATCCATAGCCCCAGGGCAAGAGAAAAGGCACCAATGAAAATCCCCACTACAGCCGTAGAAACTCCTATTGACGCGGCAAAAACAGCCAGAAAACCAGCGCCAGCCACGCAGAGCGGGCAGTGCGCAAGGGCTGTTCCCGGCACGGCTCCAATTCCCACTGCGAACCCCGCAATAAGAATACGCTTTCTCATAGCTCAGCGAATACGGAGGTTTCTCCACTCTGGGAGATTCCGTACACGACGAAGGAACCTACCTTCCTTCCACCCATACCGGGAGCTCCAGCGGGCATTCCGGGCAACGCGATTCCCTTGAGATTCGGACGTTCCTCTAAAAGCTTGCGGATTGCCTCTGCCGGGACATGTCCTTCCACGAAGTAGCCGTCAAGCACAGCCGTGTGGCAAGAAAGCATCTCTTGAGGAATTCCGAACTCTCCCTTTATTTCAGCGAGGAGTTTGTCGCTGACTTTCCGCTCCACGGCAAACTTGCTGCTCCCCAGATAGCTCACGTACGCACCGCAGCACCCGCATGTAGGAGAGTGGTATACGACAGCTTCCGTCTTTTCGCCGGACACCTCTCCATCATGAGAGGTAGTTCTGCTGGTGAGCGCGAGCACCCCTGCTCCCCCGACAACAAGAACAAAGGCAAGGAAAAGAAACGGCTTGAGTGAGGAGTTTTTGTTCTCTTTCATGGTTTTAGTTGAATGACACTGCATAGAATGACTACTTCTTGTTAATCTGTCTTGAAAGCCACACGATTGCGAGAATCCCGACGACCAGCCATACAATCCCCGCGAACAGGAGAAGTAAGGGCCAGAATCCGCCCGATCCCATTGCTCCCCAAGACATCATACCCAGAGGCTGTCCGAGGGTAGAGGTTCCTGCAAACTGCATACCCATCATACGACCCATCATTGTGCCGTAGGGCCCGGGGTTCTCATCCATAAGCTCAATCATGCGCCCCGCCTCCTCATCGCTCATGTCACCGGCCATCATTTTGACCATGAGACTTTCCATTTCTTCGTGAAGCTCATCTCCCAAAGCCCTATCCTCAACCGTTCGCATCATGCCAAAGCCGGTTCCGGCATCTCCGGCATCTCCCGCGTGCGCTCCTGCGGCGAACGGGAACACGAGAAGGGCAATACTCAGCGCGATAACGACGTGTTTCATGCTCTTGTTATTTAGACAATTTATTATACACCCACGCAAAAGCGTATCCAACCGCAAAACTAATCACGGCGGCCTCGACCATGCCGCTGATAATCCCGCCAGCACTCAGGCTGAAAAACATGTGCCACTGCTTCATCTGCCCAACGGCGCCGGTATATACTCCCAGGTTGCCGGCAATTCCCAACAACAGCATGAGAGCGGCCCCCAGAATTGCTGAGGCGTATGCTACTGCTAATGCGTCTAATTTTTTGTTCATATGTTTGGTTTAATTTGGTATCTCTAATATGACTCGTTATGACAATGTGCGGCCTCGCAGCAGCATCGCATTTACCGCGACAATGACCGTACTCAATGACATGAATAACGCCGCCACTGCCGGCTGGAGAAGGATGCCTTCAAATGCCAGAACTCCCGCCGCCAGGGGAATTGCCACAACATTGTATCCTGTCGCCCAAAACAGATTCTGAATCATCTTGGCATACGTCAAGCGCGAAAGCCTGATGACCTTTGCGATATCGCGCGGATCGTCTCTCACAAGGATGATGCCGGCTGACTCAATGGCAACGTTCGTGCCAGCTCCAATGGCAATACCCACATCAGCTTGAGTGAGAGCGGGCGCGTCATTCACGCCATCTCCCACCATTGCCACTTTTCGGCCTTTTGCCTGCAACAGCTTCACCTTCTCTGATTTCTGCTCTGGCAATACTCTAGCGAAGTACTCATCAATCCCCAGCTCCCCTGCAACCCACTCAGCAACGTTCTCCCCGTCTCCCGTGATCATGGCGGTTGCAATGCCCATTGCGTGCAGCGCATCAATGGCTTCGCGCGATTCTTCCCGAATGACGTCAGCTAAAGCAATGGCTCCTAGCAGTACGCCTCCTCGTATGACAAATATGACTGTTTTCCCTTGTCGGGAAAACTCCTCTGCCCTTGTTTCCAGCAAGTGGTCAGGAGTTACGTTGCGTTCTGATACAAGGGTCGGACTGCCAACCAGCACCTCCACTCCCTCAATCTCAGCTGCAGCACCCCTCCCTGCCAGGCGCTTGAAGTTCCTCACTGGCAGTACCGCGATCTTGCGCTTTTCAGCTTCCTTGACGATCGCCCGCGCAATCGGGTGCTCTGAGTAAGTATTCACGGAAGCCGCGTACCGCAGAACCTCTGACTCATCGCCCGCAGAAACAATCGAGTCAACGCCAAACTCTCCTTTCGTGAGCGTTCCTGTCTTGTCAAAAAGGACAACATCAATGTCGCGAGCCGCTTCCAAAGAGAGCCGTCTCTTTACAAGAAACCCGTTTTTGGCGGCCTTTGTTGTTGAGATGGATGCCACCAGAGGAATGGCAAGCCCCAATGCGTGCGGGCACGCTATCACCAGCACGGCAACCATACGCTCAATGGCAAAAGGGGGATCGGCGACCGCCAGCCAGGCAGCAAGCGTGACACCTCCTGTCACGACCGCAACAATGGTGAGGTAGTATGCCGCCCGATCAGACAGCATCTGGAGCCGTGATTTTGACGCCTGAGCTTCCGCAACCAGGCGCATGACTCCAGCCAGAAAGGTATTCTCCCCTATCTTGCTCACCTCCACCTTGAGCGAGCCGTCTCCGTTGATTGTTCCTGCAATAACCTCGTCTCCCTGTTTCTTTGCAACAAGCTTGGACTCACCCGTGGCAACGGACTCATCCACGTCCGAGGCACCCTCCTGAACCACACCGTCTACCGGAATCTTGCCCCCTGGCTTAACCTGCACCAGGTCTCCAACCCGTATCTCTCCAAGAGGCACAATGACGGTTGTGCCACCCCGAAACACCTCTGCCTCATCTGGCAGCAGCTTTGAGAGTTCCCTGAGAGCGCTCTGGGCGCCAGAAACCGCACGCATCTCCATCCAATGCCCCAACAGCATCACGGTAATCAGGGTGGCAAGTTCCCAAAAGAGGGTCTTCCCTTCCCCAAAGAACACAACGTATATGCTGTAGGTATAGGCAACGGATATTGCCAGAGCGATGAGCGTCATCATGCCTGGCAGTCTCGCCCTCAGCTCCCGGAAGGCTGAGGCAATGAATACCCAGCCGCCGTAAAAAAAGATAACAGAGGCAAGCACAAAAGGAAGGTACGAGGACCCGGGAAACGCTGGGGGCTGAAAGCGCAAAAGCTCTTGAGCGATATCAGAATAGAGAACGACAGGAACGGAAAGAGTCAGACTCACCCAGAACTTTGCCTTGAAGGCAGATGTGGAATGGCCTTCATGCTTCTCAAATCCCTTTGCGCCTTCGTGCCCCGCATGCTGTAAAGACACACCCTTCTCTGGCACCAGGTTCATTCCGCACTCAGGACACAAACCAGCCATCTCCTGATGGATACCAGGATGCATGGGACAGGTATAGCGTTTCTCTTCTCGGTGCTCCATCATTTCTTCCTGGACAGCTTATACACGGAAAGAATCTCTTGCACCGCCTTTGAACCTTTCCCGGATCTCATCTGCTCTGCAACGTGCGTGGACAAGTGGTTCTCCAAAAGAAGATCCTCAACACCGGACAGGGCTTGTTTGACCGCAAGCGACTGCGTGATGATATCCACGCAGTATTCCTCCTTCTCAACCATGTTCTGCAGTCCCCGTACCTGCCCTTCCAGAATCTTCAAGCGGCGGATTGCCCTCTTTTTTATTTTCTTATCCATATATACAACAGAATACCCCCACGGGGTATTTAGTGTCAAGCGATCCACTCTTAACCTGCCCAACGGTTAGCTGGCGATTTCTTTTAAGAGCGCTTCTCTAAGAAACTTCATATCCTCATTTTTGTACAGGGATACGGCATAGACATTCGGGGCAATGTTCTTGAACCTTTCTTTGGCCTCTTGCACCTCAGCATCATCCTTGAGGTCTGTCTTCGTGAGCACAATGATTTCTTTTTTCCCAAGCAGGTTCGGGTCGTACTTTTCAATTTCTTTTCTCACGGTCCGATAGGATTCCATCATGTCGCTGTTCTCCAAGGAAATGACGTGCACGAGCATCTTTGTCCTCTTAATATGTCGTAAAAACTTGTGGCCCAATCCCTTTCCTCCCGCAGCCCCTTCCACGAGACCCGGAATGTCGGCAATGATGTAGCCGTGCAGTTCTCCCAAGTTTGGTTCAAGCGTGGTAAAGGGATAATCTCCGATTTTTCCATGAGCCGCGGTGAGCTCGTTGAGAAGGCTTGTCTTACCCGCGTTCGGCAGTCCTATCAGTCCGATGTGCGCTATGAGCTCTACCTCAATAAAAAAGATGGCCACTTGCCCTGGTTTGCCGGGCGTCGCCCTGTCGGGCGATTGATTCTGCGAACTTTGAAACGATTTGTTCCCCCGGCCACCAAATCCTCCGGAAAGCAAAAGTATCCGCTCCCCTTCTTCATTGAGGGCAACCTTCTCTCCGGTTTCCGTGTTGGCAATGAGAGATCCCACGGGAAGCAGAAGCTCAAGGTCCTTGCCGTTGGCTCCGTATAAGTTCTTTGCCTGCCCGTCTCGTCCATTTTCAGCTCCAAGTTCCTTTTTTGCGCGATATCGGGAAAGCAAATGAACATCGCGCAAGGCCTTTGCGTATACGTTTCCGCCTCGCCCGCCGTTTCCACCAGATGGACCTCCGAGCTCCTTCTCTCTTGTGTGCAACCAACGCACAACACCGTTTCCACCGTTGCCCGCCTTGACCTGGATTTTTATTTCATCAACGAATGCCATATGTCACGCGCTAATCTCCCAAGAACTCACCTGATTGTAAGCTCCAGAGTTTTGCGTACAGTCCTTTTTCTTTAATGAGCTTCGCGTGGGTACCCTCCTGCACAATCTTTCCCTGGTCCAACACAACAATCCTGTCGAGGTGCTTGATGGTGGAAAGTCGATGAGCAATCACCAAGACGGTCTTGTCTTTCATGAGCTCCCACAACCCCTCCTGGATATACTTTTCAGACTCAGAGTCCAGAGAGCTGGTAGCCTCATCTAATACGAGGATTGAAGACTTTTTCAACAAGGCACGAGCAATGGCTACCCGCTGACGCTGTCCTCCGCTCAGCTTGATGCCTCGTTCTCCCACAAGGGTCTTGTATCCCCTGGGGAGTTCTGAGATAAATTCATCTGCATGGGCTATCTTTGCTGCCCGCACCACATCTTCTTGCGTGGCATGTTCATTGCTGTAGGAAATGTTTTCAGCCAAGGATCGGTGAAACAAGAGAGGGTCTTGAGGCACGTACGCTATGGCCCCGCGCAGGGACTTTTGGGTGACCTTGCTGATATCTTGCCCATCAATGACAATGCTCCCTGACTCCAGGTCAATGAAGCGAAGCAGGAGCTTTGTAATGGTGGTCTTTCCCCCGCCGCTCGGACCCACCAATCCCACCCTCTCGTGCCCTTTAATGTCCAGGTTAAATTTGCGGAGAAAAGAGGGCTCCTGAGTTTCAGCGTCACTGTACTTAAACGTGACATCCTTGAATTGGATGCCAGCTTCTGTAACGGCAAGAGGTTTTGCGGCAGGTGCGTCTTGAACCGTTGGCGCCTCCACGAACATCTGGGTAAACTCGGCAGCTTCGCTGACAGAGGATTCGATGTTCCTGTATGTCCTGTTGATTTGCCAGAAAATCCGCGTGATGAGGACATAGTAGCTAAAGATTACCACAATGGCTCCGGGCTGCAGGGAAAGCTTTTGGGCAAAGAAGATGGCCAAAAGCAGCCCGCACACGTTTGTTGCGACATACAGCGGAGACAGCAAGATGTCCAGTCTCAGGTTCTGATAGTCAGCTGCCTTCTTAAACTTTCGGGTAAGGTCGCCTACGTATTCTCCAAACGTGGCATACTCTGCGTCTTCTCTCGCGAAAGACTTTATGACAAGCATATTGGTCATGGAGTCAGACAGCCTACCAGCCACCTTACTGCTCGCATCGTGCCGCAAGGCTACCAGCTTGGAACGTTTTTTCATGATGGGAATGGCGACAAGGATTGCTCCCATGATCCAGAGCACCAATACCAAAGGGATGAAAGGAGAATACTGCCACAAGATGAAGATAACAAACAGAATCGGCAAGATGCTGGTAGTGACGTTGAACACGAGCGTGTCCGTAAACATCTCAAATCCCCTTGAGAAGGCCAGCGCCTTTTTGGTTAAGGAACCAACAAAGTTATTTGTGTAAAACGCGTAGTCCCGCTCCATGAGTCTGCTAAAGGAAAGCCTGCTCAAGGTATTGATCCCCCGTTCTTCAAGCCTTACGAGAAAGTACATGCCAATGCGCCACAATGCTTCTCCAAGCAACCACAGTCCTCCGAACAGCGCAACATACCACCACACCACGTCCAGAGAGATGCCGCCTTGCGTCGCGAAGGCATCAATAACCCGCGCCACAATAAGGGGAGGGACAAAAAATACCAGTATGTCTCCTACGGCAGGCACAAAAAACCCAACCCCTGCATACCAGGGATGCGCTTTGTACTGGCACCAATAGTCCCAGAGAACCTGGCGCACTGCCTGCCGTGTAATGACTTCTTTCTCCATGTTTACTATGAGTACTCTATCTAAAAAACGCCTTTCTGGCGATTGTTCACGGATACCTCAGCCAAGCTACACCTCAAGCCACTTGATGGAGCAGCCCATGGAGGGCTTGGGTTCATCGGGCACCTCCTGCCCCGCAACAATCCTTGCAATGTTCTCATCCATGGTGTTTTCTTTCACCTCCTGCCCCGGCTCCAAAGCGTCGTTGATTCTGCCATGAAACACAAGCTCGTGTTCTTTGTCGAACAAGAAGGGGTCGGGAGTACAAGTAGCCCCGTACGCCTTTGCCACTTCTTGGGTTTCATCCAGCAGGTAAGGAAAGAAGATGCTCCTTTCCTCAGCGAAGGCCTTCATGTTCTCCATGCCCTCACCTTCGTACGCAGGGTCGTTGCTGTTAATTCCCACAAACGCAATCCTGTCTCCCCACTTCTCATACAGCTCAGCTATGGCATCCATCTTGACCTTCACATAGGGGCAGTGGTTGCACATGAAAATAACCAACAGACCCTCCTTTCCCTGGAAGTTAGATAGGGAATATATCTTCCCATCCACTCCCTGTAAAGAAAAACTCGGGGCCTTATCTCCCCTCTGTAACTTTTGGAATGATTCTGTAAGCGCCATGCCGCCTTTACCGTAGCACGATACGCTGGCCGCTGCAAAGTTTGCTACGAGTCAGAGCCTGCCTACTTTGCCAAGAAATCCCTTAACTCAGGAAAAACCTCCGTGCCCATACTGTTGAAGGTAAAGTGCCCTTTATCGCTAAATTCCTTAACCTCAAGACCACGGACTTTTTCTCTGAGCAACTTGGCGGTGTCCAACTCTTCCTTGCTATCGTCAGACGAGATGAACAGGCAGATGCCACCAGTTCTTTCTGCCAGATTCTCATCTATCTGAAAGTCAAAGAATCCCGGTTTTACGCTAGTGCTAGTGGGATCAATCCAGGGCGCAATAAGAGCGACCCTCCCTACGTTTACCTTGTTCTCGCTCAGCCACCGCACAAGGAATCCTCCCCCACAACTATGCCCCACCAAGCTCGTATTCTCATCTATCTTGAACTGCTCAAACACAGAACGCCATTTCTCATAGTCAGGTTCATAGGGTTCTGGTAATTCAAGTATCTGCGCAAGAACCCCTTTGAGAAGGAGCTGATGCTGAATCCATGGTAGCCAATGTTTGTTGTGCTGACTGGGACCACCCTCAGGGCTAAAGTATTCTTCCTTTGAAGGCATCCCATGGAGAATAATTGCTGTTTTCATACCTTAAAAAGCTGCCTCAAGCTTTCACTCAAATAAATCAGCGTGAGTACCTGTGCGCACAAGGAGAACCTCCTTGTCGCTCACGTCGTAGATAAGCAACCAATCTGGTTCAATATGACATTCCCAAAATCCGTCCCACATACCAACCAATCTGTGAGGCCTCATCATCACAGACAAACGCCCAAGACGCGCGAGCATACCCACTGCCTCATAGAGCTTTTGCTCATCCCTGCCGCGCCTCGTCATCCTTCTAAAATCTTTCAAGAAACGTCTATGCTGGACTATGCGGCGCATGGCAAATTATCGCAACTGCATACGCTTCTTCCACTGACCCAAAGATTCAAACGCCTCAATATTTTTACGCTCCCGTGCTTCACCCATTGCACGCCGCGTCTCCGCGTTTGGGGTACGGACAGAAAGAATAATCTCTTTATCGCGCACAAACTGCTTGAGCATAGCGTTCACAACAGTGGTAAGAGGTACTCCCATCTCTTCTGCCGTTTTCTTTGCCGCGTTTCTCAGCTTTTTGTTTGTTTTAATGGTCAATGTTGTATTCATACCTTTATACTACTTTTAGTACGCTCTCTTGTCAATCCCCTATGGCTGGGCTATTGGACAAAGTTAGGATTCAATTTAACCAAAGAGATAAGGATGCGACCCTATATCAACTAATATGAGAACAAGGTTGCTTTGGTCAATCTGATATACAAGAAGTAGATTTGGCCGCACGTGACATTCACGATATCCGTGAAAGTGTCCGGTGAGCTTGTGGTCGCGATGTTTTGCCGATAACGATTTTCCCGATGCCAGGGTATCAATGGTATTCTTTATATCATTGAAAATCGACTCTTTGACGCCTGACTGTTTTAATCGTCCGTACGAACGCTCAAAAGCCTTCGTACGGATAATTCTGTACATCCTAAAGGTCAGCTAACGCGTCTTGGGCAGTTCTATAGCGACGACTATTCTTTTTAGCCCTGGCAACTTCCTTGTCCCATTGCGCACGGATAGTCGCAGGATTTCGTGTCGGAATAAAAGGAAGTCCCTTCTCCGCAACAACTTGATAGAGAAAAAGCCGCACCGCAGTTGAGGTATCCAGACCTAAAGCAGAAAGTGTTTTCCCTGCTTTTGCCTTAATGTTTTTATCAATTCTTACGTTTAATGTTCCCATGATTTAAGTATACTCATTGTATACACACTGTCAAGCGCTGGGGGACTGGAAGAAGTTGGATCCTTGATCCTGCAAGAGAAAACGGCATTTCGTTCAGTTTATAACTTTATATTCCAACAAGAGATATGAGTGTTCGAGCGGTTTCGCCTGGACCAACTTAAGTACCTTTATCTTGAAAAGAGAGAGCTCCTCTTCTGTCTGCAAAGTAAGCTAACTCTCAAGGATAAGAAAATCTCACTGGGATAGTGAGGAAAAAGAAAAACCACTGAGATTGATCAGTGGTTTTTCTTCTCTAGGCGTCTCGGTCACTTGACTTAGCATATGACGGCTGCCGGGCTAGGATTCGAACCTAGGTACCATGGTCCAGAACCATGGGTCCTACCACTAGACGACCCGGCAATGCATTACTATCTCTCTTCCAAGTACCTACGAATAGCAATGAAACTGGAAAGTGCTCCCAGTCCGGTTCCTACAATACCCAAAAAGAGCAGGGTTGTAAAGAAGTGGGAGAGGAAGTACTCAAAGAGATTAAAGCCCTGGGTCACGCGCTCAATAATCGGGGTTGCCACCAGCGTCAGGGGGAAGAACATAAACAGCACAATGAGGGCTCCCATGGCCCCAGCCAGCACGCCCTGAGCCAGGAAGGGACCCCGAATAAACCAGTGAGAGGCACCCACGAGCTTCATGACCTCAATTTCTTCCTTGGCGCTGTAAATGGCGAGGCGCACCGTGTTGAAGGCGACCAGGACGGCAACCAGAGCAAGGACTCCCGAAAGTGCCAGGCCAAAAGCCCAGATGCCTGCTACTAAAGCTGAAATGCGGTCAATCACGGGCTTTCGGTTCTCATAGTCCACCTTCTCAATAAAGGGAGCAAACTCGCCTTCCTTGAGAGACTTTACTACCCCGTCAAACTGCCCCACCTCGTGCGTCCTGATATTCAAAGAAGCCAGCAAGGGATTTGTCCCCACGGCGCTCAGGGCCTCCAATAAAACAGGGTCTCCCGCATGGCGCTCTGTGAATGTTGCTAAAGCGTCCTCTTTGGAGACATAACGAACGTCCCTAACCTCAGAAAGCTCTAAGATCCGGTCTCTCGCCTGCAAAATCGTGTCTTCAGTTGCAGCATCAGAAAAGTATGCTGAGACGTCCACGCGGTCCCTGATGGACTGAATGAGAAAACCCGAAACCCCCTGGAAGAGCAGGAGCGAGGTCAAGAGAGAGAGCGTAAGCACAAAGACAAAGACCGTAGCAACGGAAGAACCCTTGTCCCGTAAAAAGGCCTGATAGCCATATCTCCAAATCCGTTTGAATCCCGTCATCATGAAAGTATGAACTTTCCTTTCTCTTCGTCCCGCACGACCCTTCCTTCATCCAGCGTGATCACGCGTTTTCCCAGTTTGTCCACAACCCCTTTATCATGCGTAGCTAAGAGCACGGTCGTTCCCAACTTGTTGATATTTCTCAGAATACGTACAATATCCTCTGTGTGATACGGGTCCAGGTTGCCGGTGGGTTCGTCCGCCACCAGCACCCGGGGACGGTGAATGAGAGCGCGGGCAATCGCCACCCTCTGCTTCTCTCCCCCGGACAGCTGGACGGGAAAGGCGTTCTTGCGGTCCTCCAGGTCCACAATCTCCAACACCTCTCCCACGTCCCGCTCAATGTCTTTATCCTCAGCTCCCATCACCTCCATGACGTAAGCGACATTCTCGTGCACGGTCTTAAAAGGAAGGAGTTTGTAGTCCTGGAAGATGGCGCCAATCTCACGCCTGAACTCAGGCAACCTAGAGGAAGATATCTCAGCCACGTTCTTTCCTTCAAAGAGCACCTTGCCTGAGGTTGGTCTCTCCTCTGCCATCAAGAGGCGAATGACCGTGGTCTTCCCGGCCCCGGACTTTCCCACCAGCGAAACGAACTCCCCCTGCTCAATCTCAAAGGAAACATTCTCAAGCGCCGCCTTGTCTGAGTCGTATGCTTTAGTAACCTCTTGAAAACTAATCATTGAGTCGAATCTCAGCTTCGATAAATTGGTCTAAGTCCCCATCCAACACCTGGGAGGCCTGGGAGGTTTCTTCTCCCGTCCTCAGGTCCTTCACCATGGTGTAAGGATGCAGAACGTACGAGCGAATCTGACTCCCCCACTCATTCGCCTTTTTTACACCCTTGGCCTTCCTCACCTCCTCTTCCTTCTTGGCTTCCTCTACCCGATAGAGCTTGGAAAGTAGCATCTGCATGGCACGCTCCCTGTTCTGGGCCTGGGAACGCTCGGCCTGGGAAGACGCGATGATTCCCGTGGGAATGTGGGTGATCCTGATTGCGGTCTCCCGCTTGTTCACGTTCTGTCCCCCGGGACCCGAGGACTTTGCCGTATCAATCTGCAAATCGTCCGGCCTGACCTCAATTTTCTCCACCGTGGTATCAATCTCCGGAATGACCTCCACTGAGGCAAAGGAGGTGTGGCGCAGGGACTTTGCTGAAAAGGGTGAGATGCGCACCAAGCGATGAATCCCGTTCTCCCGTCTCAAAAGCCCGTAGGCGTACCTTCCCTGAATCTCCAAGCTCGCCTGCTTGGTTCCGATCCTGCTCTCGGGCCCCGGGTCCCCAAATGACTGACTCACTATGCGAGACCTCCATCCCTTGTGCTCTGAGTACCGCTCGTACATGCGCAAAAGTATGGTGGCCCAGTCCTGGGCGTCCTGGCCGCCGGCCCCGGCCGTCACGGTAAGGATTGCGTTGCCAGCGTCGTACTTTGCAGAAAGGAACACCTTGATCTCTTCCTTGCTGAGATGCTCTCTGACCTTCTCCACTTCCGATTCCAGCTCTTCTCCCTGTGCAACCCCGGCAAGCTCCCTGAGATCACTCACTTCCTTCCCGAGCTTCTCTATCCCCGCAACCTCTTCTTTCAACGCAGCTACCTCCTGGCTCATCCTCACTGAGCGCTCTTTGTCCCGCCAGAACTCTCCCGTGGCTGCTTCCTTTTCAATCTCAGCTATCCTCTTTTTCTTTCCTTCAAAGTCAAAGACAGTCCTCCAGGTGGAGGAGTTTTGCTTCTAACTCCTGGATCTTTTCTGAAACGTCGGACATACCAGTATTGTATATCAAAGAAGGAAAAGTTCAAAGACAAAACAGCAGAAGGGACTCCCCTGCTGTCCTGCTGGTTATTTTACTTCCTTTTCAATATCCTTGATTTCCTTTTTCACAAATTTCTCCGTGTCATCCAAATCTTTTTTGAGTTGCCTAATTATCTTTTCCTCTTCTTTGGTAAGCTGGCGTTTTGTTTTGGCCTTCTCCAAAAGCTTAATCTGGCTTGCCATGTCTTTTTTGAGCAGGCCGATTGCCTTATGGAGGGCCTGGTCTGCTTCCTTCACCTCTTTTCTGATTCTTCTCTTCCAGAGTACGAACTTCTGAAATCCATACCACAACAGCCCCATAAGAACGAGAAGAAGGGCAACAATGGGAATCATCACGGCGAGCACGGTGGTTGCCCAAGAACCTAGCTCAATGAGCGGTGAACGCTCAACTTTGAGAGAAAGCTTTTGGGTGGGCAAACTCACCGCTCCCCGCTCGTCAGATACAAAGGCCCACATCTTGTAGCTACCAGAATCCTTCAGGCCTTCCTCAAGAAATATCTCAAAGTTCCCTGCCTTGTCCGCGCTCACCGCGGCAGACACAGCGTCTTCTTTATCCCTCTGGAACAGTAAGGTAACCTCACCTCCAGGATACGTAGTTCCCTTCACCAAAAACGCCTCTCCTGTCTTTACCAAACTGGGGTAGGAGGTGAGCACCGGTGACTCTATGGCTTCAATCTCAACGGTAACAGAATCCACAAGGTAGTTTCCCGCCTTATCCACCGCCTTTGCAATCACCAGGTGTTTACCGGGAAGAAGGGCGAGCGTCTCGTAGATGTGGTTTCCCGGATCGCTCCACGCCACGCTTTCGCCCTCGTCAATCTGGAACTCGTAGTGGTCAATGCCGGAGATTTGGTCTGCGGCGTCCACGGCAAAGGAAACCCTGGGAAAGGTTGCGTCCTCCCTTGATTGTTCCTCAAGGGTAAAGTACTGGGGCTTTGTCTTGTCAATCTGGAACCTGAAATGCGAGGTGCCCCCGTACCCGCTGGCGTTCCCCAGCTGAACATGGAAGTACCACACGCCGTCAGCCAGGGCGATGTCAGAAAGGTCCCGAGAGCTGACAGGCGGCGCATACACGATGGTCGGCACGCTGCTGGCGGATTCCCCTACAAGCAAACGAACCGCATCAACATCAGAGGGCACGTCCCAGGAAAACACGGCATTGCTGCTTGCGTACCATTTTTCTGAGTCAGGGTGCGTGGAAGAACGCACCACCGGAGCTGAAGGAACTCCAACCCGGGAGGACTGGGGCGCTGGTGTTGGAGTTGGTGAAGGAGTGACCACACTCCCAAGAGAAAATGCTGCCCCGCTGAGGCCAGTTAAGATATTTGTGCCCAAACCGTCATTTGCCAAAACGCTGCCTGAGACAAAGGCGAGGGAAGCAACGCCGCCCGCTTTTACCCGAAAAGTGACTGAAAGCAGTCGCCCGACAGAACCAGTAAACCCGGGATTGGGCACAATCCCCTCAAACGTGACGGTTCCCGCATTATTTGAGTACGAAGGTTCTTGCACCCACAAGGAAATAATGGAACTGGTTTTGGAAAGCGAAGTTACCTCTAACTTATCGCTCGGAAATGAAATCACTCCCGATGCGGCGTTCATAGCTTGATCCGCGCTTGAGGCAGACACCTGCACAGAAAAGATTTCCCCTACGGTAAATGATCCCGTGGAAGGAGTAACGTACAGAGTGGCGGCTGAAACAAGACCGGGCGCAAACAGAAAACAGACAAGAAGCAATAAGAGCTTTGGCTTGGGGAATCGCATCCTTTTTAATTTGGCCTGTAACGCACTAGGAAGCCCCATAAGAGGAATACGAGGATTACTACTATTAGTATAATCCAAACCAAGTATTTCTCATACCACGGGAACGGGTTGAGAGCCTGCGCCATGGCAGTCCGTTCGTTGCCGGCCCAATCGACAACCTTCACGTACACCGTACTTTTCAGCTCCTGGTCGCGCAACAGATAAGGGCTTTCGGCCTCGCGCCAGGAAAGTCGAGCGTAGTTTTGTATCGCCTCTCCCCTACGTTCTGCCACCTCGTAGCGCGCGACGCCGCTTCCTTTGTCCTGCGTCACGAAGACCACAAACCATTTCCCGTCAAAGAGATTGGCATCTTGCGAGATAACAGGGGTAAAGGGTTCGGGCGCCACAACATCCTGCGGAGCTGCCACCGCCTCCTCGGGCGTTTCCTGAACGACCGAAAGTCGCAGGGGCGGCGCCTCAAGGTCTGCCAAAGTGCCCTCCCCGTCGTGCAGCAGCGCCCGCGCCCCTTGAAGCAACAACACTGCCTCTCCTTCTTCCTTTGCCACAAAGGTCATCTCAAAAAGCTTGCCTGGCCGCCCTCCCCTGTAATAGGGGCTGAGCACTCCGGAAAAACCGCCGGGCATTACGCCAGAGAAGAAAACAGTGTCTCCTGCAAGAGCGGGCCTTTCCACCCAAAGGTTCACCACGGAGTCTCCATCCCGGGCGGAGACAAACTGCAGGACCTCCTGGGGGAAGACCACCGCTCCTTCCACCGCGTTCAGAATCTCGTCCTGTGAATCAAGCATGAGGAGAACACTCACCTCCTGCCCCACCCCGACTTCCATCCGTTCGGATTGCAAAACAAGAGCCGCTCCGAACGCGGGTTCTGCGTACCCGAGCAAGGAAAGAACGCCCAGCGACAAGAGAAGGTTCTTCATATTATCCGGTCCAGTAAAAGGCCATGATGCTAAAGTCCACCAAGTCAACCTTGCCATCGCCATTTAAGCGCTCGGCTTCTTTCTGCATAAACTCTGCTGAAATCGGCCTTTTATACCAATACGCGGCGATGGAAAAATCAATGAGGTTAACGCGGCCATCACCGTTCAAATCGCCTTCCGCGGCCGCCTTTGGAAATTCGGCCGCAATATTTTTTGTGCCAACGAGAAAACTTATGGACTTGCTAAAAGAACTGATTCCGCCGCTGTACGCGCTTTTTGATCGAGTAAAATGCTGCTCCGTCGCAAGCGGCGAAGTGTCAAAGTTATACAGATATACACCATCCTTGTCGGCGGGCGTTTTCGCAAAAAACTCCTCGTCTGAATTTACCGCTATCGTAATCTCGGAATTTGGCGTGCTTTGCCCAAAAATTGCGATGTTGTCGCCCCGTTTCACTTCGCTTTTATCTACCACAATGGTGGGCGCAATAAAAATGCCGCTCACATTGGTAGTGGCGCCCGATGTTACGCTTATAGGAAAAGTCAAAAGAGAAGACCGTACACCTTTGTCATCTTCGCTGTAGACAGAGAAAATATAATTTCCAGCCGAAATGCCGGAAACACTGACTTGAAAAATAGCATCCGCGCCGGCGATGGTTGTTGCGGCAATCTGCGCGTCTTTCAGAAGCGTTACCGTGCTTTTAGGATACGCGTGGCCGGAAAAAACAGCGCTCGTGACTGGCGCGACATATCCGCCGCCACCACCGCCTCCTCCTCCGCCACCCCCACCTCCGCCGGAAGTGCAAGCCGAAGTATTAAAAGTGCAGTTGGAGTTACAACTTAAAGTTCCAGCAGAAAATCCTTGAGTGGAACAGCTTTTGCCGTTCAAATTAGAGCCGTCGCATGCTTCGCCGCTTTGAATAACTTCGTCTCCGCAACCCTCAACGGCGGCTGAAAGAGTCACCTCTACCGTTTCTTGCGCTTGGGAAATCAAGAAGGGAAACCCGCTGGCAAAGGATAATATGAAAATTGAGAATATCCATTTGCTCATTCGCTCCTTTATAGAGTTTTAAGCCTGCGTTTTTTTGAAGCTTGAGCCACAGTAGATATTGCCTTGCTTGGTGCGGTACGCCCCGCGTTCATCATCTGAAACTGGGAAATCGCCTTTTGCGTCACCCACTTGTTGTAACGTTTAATTCCCAAGGAAAACAGAAAGGACAGAATGGCGAGTATAACGATGAGTATGCTCAAAATCCTCCAAGGAACAACAAAGAAGCTCGTGCTTGCCTGTGCCCGTTCCCCTTCCGCTCCATATACTACGTCAAGATGAGCCGTGTATCTGCCAAATGCAATATTGCTCCATTCTTGTTTCAATCCCCCAAAAAATCCTCCTGTTTTCTCTCCCTCGCCTTGGAGCTTTTTTGTTTCGTCCTTTCCCTTCTCCCAAAGAACATCAAACTTTCTCACGGACTGAGGCAAAATGTTCCCGTCGTCCGGGTTCGCGTTAAAGGTAGCCGAGGTAAAACCAATGAGGTTCGTAATCCTTATCGTCCCCTCCGGCTTTAAGCGGTCCCCGCCCCCGTTCTGGAAGCGGTACTCCAAAGCAATAGGCAGAGAGCTAAAAAAGCCCTGCTTGCCCTTTGTTGTAAACTCCAGCACTCCGCCTCCTTCCGGAATTTCTCCTGACACACGAAGCAAAATCAAAGAACCAACTTTAGCGCCAATGGAAACGCCCTCACTTTGACTTCTGGGAGGAACAGTGCTCCAAAAAATGGCGGCAAAGTGGCCTCCGGGAGCGGCATTTTTAGGTATCCGTATGGTATAGGGAACCTCTAATTGTTCATTCTGCGAAAGAGTAACCGAGGACACGGCCTCAATCCAAGTCGCGAGCCCCTCTCTTCCCTCCACAAAGCTCGGGGTTCCCGATTCGCCTGAAGCTTCAAAGTTCCCGAAAGTTGAATAAAAGGTCTTAGTTCCCTCCTGCTCATTAATCAGTAAAAGTTCCCCATGCACCGTTTCACCAGGGTCCGCTGTAATCTCCTCGCGTACGGGAGAGAGAGTAAGAGCTTCTGCTGTACCGGGCAGTACAATGACGGCGGCAAGCAGAAAAAGGCCTACGGTTGCAAAAAATTTCATAGTGTTATGCTATCACGCCACCACGGAGAGAACAAGAGATTATATATATTCTCCCTAAAAGTTCCCCGTTGCAACGTAGGTGAGGGAAGCTGTGTAGTCCGTGTGGGCTTCAGTACTGGAAGCAATGTTGGCGGCGTAATACAAAGAGTATGTTGTGTCAGCGGAGACGCCCGCTGATGTGGCGATAACGTCTGTTGTGGTCGCGTTTGCTCCATAAAAGTAGGTGTCAGCGGGAGTGTTGTCATAGTTTGTGTCAACCGCTCCGGAACCTCCCGCAGCCGTAATGCGCAAGCCAAACTGCTCTACGTCTCCCGAGGGGTCAAGCACGGCTTCCGTGCCCATGGCAGTAATGGTGTCACCCGGCGTGCCAGTAGAAGTGAGCGTGGCCCCTTGCACGGTTATGGTGTATCCGCTCGTGCTGTTGGTTCCCGCAATAAGGGTATGGGCTACGGCTGCCGTGGCATTTCCGTCTGCCGTGTTGTCTGCCCACTTGCTCGCGCTGGTACTCAAAGTGCCAAAGAAAATATCGTTGTCTGAAATGGAGAAACTCAAGCTGGCTGCTACCGTTGCGGTTGCCACCACTACGTCATCTGTGACCGTGGTAATGACAATGGTTCCCGTGTCGCCATTGGTGCCTCCAAGAGTAAGGTTGCGAGAAGCGGCAGTGGTGGCATTGGTTATCCGCTCTATACCGGTAATCACTGATTCAGCATTGGTCCCAATCTCAACGCATACTTCAACCGAGGCCGCAATGGTGCCCGTGCCCGAAGTAATGGTAATAACCGTGGTGCTTGTGTCTATCGCTCCCCACGTTGTGCCAGAGGCAGCGGCGGCAAGAGTTAATTCGGTGTCGCCGGTATCGCACACGCCATCTGGAGTAGCGTCGGTGCTCACGTCAATATCTTCAAAGTCCAGGGCTACGGGTATGGCAAAGTCCGAATCATATGTCAATGTGATGGTTTCACCGGCGGCTATTCCTCCTCCTGTAGCTGACAGAGTGAACAGAATGGTCTGGTTCGCCACCGTGCTTATTTTTAAAGTAGACAACGTGGCAGACATACCAGTTAAGGCGGCTGCCTGCGCAATCTGGAAAGGCGGACCGAACAAAGCCAAGAGAAGCGAGAAAATAAGTCCGACACTGGTTACAAAACGAATACCTTTCATTGTTGTTTATACTGCTTAATACTTACATCTTAAAATAGTATAGTACAAAAAACCAAGTCAAGCGAGTGTGCTGTGGATAACTTAGAAATTTCCCGTGGCAACATAGGTGAGAGAAGCTGTGTAATCCGTATGCGCTTCCGTTGTGGCGGCAATGTTTGCCGCGTAAAAAACAGAATAGATTGTGGAGCTGCCATCTCCAGCGCCCGTAGCAATTGCATCAGGAAAGGCGGCAGTATCTAAGGCATACATATTGGTAGCCCCATTATAAGGAGAGCTGGGAGTTCCAGTCCCTGAAGCTGTTAATCGTATGCCAAACTGCTCTGTGCCATTTCCTGTTGTAACGTTAGCCGCAGAAGCCCCAATGGCAGTGATGGTATGGCTTGGCGTGCCAGTGGATGCAAGGGTAGTTCCGTTTACGGTAATGGTGTATCCGTTTGTGGCGTTGGTGGAGGCGGTTAAAGTGTGGGCCGGGGTTTCGGTCGGGCTCCCAGAACCGCTTCCAGTAGCCCATCTTTCATTTGCGCTATCAAGGTTGCTAAAGCCGATTGCATTGTCACTGATACTGAAAGTAAGAGTCGGCCCGGCGGCCGAGCCGGTAATCGTAATTTTGCTTGAATCTTGTATTATATCATCAATTGAAGTGTCCATATAGCTTGTGGAGTCAGAAGACGGAACATCGCTGTCAGTGGTAATCAAATACATAAAGCCCTCGGTTTCACCTGTGCTAATTAGTACATTGTCAGGGGTAATTGGAGGTTCATTTGTTATTCTAACATCATTGCCAACGTAAGCGAGGATGCAAACAACACTAACATCATCGTCCAACCCAAAATCGTTAAACCCGCAAGTCCCTAAAGTCGGATTGGTTCCTGCCCAGCCGGCTTTGACATTTTTATGGTCAACATATTCAGGTGTGCTTATCATCCTTGCTATGCCACCGACATTCTTCAAAACCGCCTGCACCCTATATTGCGTTGAGTTGGCGACAGAACCGCTTGAGCAAGAAATTGTATCGGCATTGGTGTCGGTAAGAGTTCCCGAACACACTGCCGGACCACCGGCATCCCATGTGAGCGAACTGGACGTAAAAATTTCAAAATCAGCCGCGCCGGTTGCCCAAGTTAAATCAGGTGGAACAAGAACGGTAACCTGCGGGCAGACATTATAATTTGTTAAGTTAGTGCCGTTATTGCTGACCCGAAAAATGTAAGCGGTTGCAGACGCGCTATCGGTCGCTTTAATATTCCAAACGTATTCAGTTTCATTTTTTGGACCGATGGCAACAGAAGAACCCGGGTTGGTTTGGTCCAGAAGTTCTCCGGCCGTGAACGTTACGCCGCCCTGGCTTGATAACTGTTCGGTGGTTACGACCGGTTCAGTAAAATTAGCTGAATCAACAAGGGCAAACGCGTTTGTGGTGCTGGTAGTAATGGTTGTCCATCCTGTTGTATCGGTACAGGCGCTGCCAGAGGCTAGTTTGTATTCCAAAAGAGGGGTTACCGAACCAGTAACATTGCCAGATTCATAAAAATGGATGCGGACACGGAAATTACTGTTAGTCAATCTACTAAGATTAGCGTCTTGAGCCGCAAGCCAGTCCGTAGCTGTTTCTCCGCCGGTGTCGCCCTTAAACTGAAAATGGCTTTGATTGGTGGTGAATGTACCCGCCGCAAAAACAGGATTAGCCCAAAAAATCATTCCTCCAAATACTGCTGCCGCAATAAGCAGGGTGATAATATTTTTTTTGCAAATTGTACGCATAATCTTTAATTGGCAAAAAGAAGTTTAAAACCGCCGATGCCTTTTAAACTGTTCCGCAGGGTTTCCAGATTGGGCAAAATCAGTGTTTCTGAAAGATTTTTGTCATCCGTGAATACGATGCCGTCTTTGGCGTTTAGTTTTGCTTCCCTGTATGTCGCCAGTGAAGAAACAACTGGACTCAAATCGCTAAATGAAGCAAAAATGAGCAAGTTCTGCAAACCAATATCCGGCGCCGCAACAGCCGTGTTGGGAAAAATGGTTTGTAGGGTTTTTACTACCGACGCGGTCAGCGTGTCTTCTGGTTCTGTGCGGCCAAAAAAGTTTATTGCCAAAACGCCGTTCTGGTTCAAATGACTTGCTAAAATCTCAAAATATTCTTTGGCAAAAAGATGGCTTGGAATAGTAAATCCTTTAGACACGTCCATGATAACCAAATCATATTTTTTATCTGTCTTTCGCAAAAAATTGCGCGCGTCATCTATAACGATACTCTGATTTGGTCCCGCTTTAAATCCAAGGCGCTGCTCTCCCAAAACAACCATCTTTGGGTTTATTTCAACCGCGTCAAGACGCTGATCTGGAGCAAAAAGCGTCAGCATTGCGCCGCCTCCAGAGCCCAAAATAAGAATATCCCCGTACGTTTTTTCGCTTACGATGCTTTTCAACTCCTCAAAATAGGAAAATAACTGCCCATTACTTCCCGTTGATTTGCACGTCTGCAGCGCGCCGTCCATAGCTATGCATATATTTTCGCCTACCTTCACTATTTTTAGGTCGCTATTAAAATTTGGTTCTGCGTAAAGCACCTCAAAATTATTTGTCGTTGCTTCCGCATAGCGCAGTGTCGGAAACGCAAAAAAACCGAAAGCGAGCAATAGAAAAAGGATTCTTGTTGGATTTTTTGCAAACTGCTTTTCCATGAGAAGACCCGCGAACGCGATTATTATAAGAAATCCTGCTATAAAGAAAAAAATGGCGGATAAAGAAAATCTCGGCATCAGAACAAACCCTGCCAAGAGAGCTCCAGCAAGCGATCCAAGTGTCGCAATGGCAAAAATATTGCCCGACGATTCGCCTGCCCTTTCAGGCAATTTCATCCGAAGACGAACAATAAACGGAGTCAATGCACCAAGTAAAAACAGAGGAACAGAAAAAAGAATAAATGTCGCAACCAGAGGACCAAATTGAAATCCAAACCGATCGGCAAAAACAAGTATCGGCTGATCTATTTTCATAATAAGCGAGGTGGCGATGCCTGCCGTTAAAACAAGAGAATAAAAAATTCTAACATCCGGCCGCCTATCCGCTATTTTCCCTCCTAACCAATATCCCAAAGCAAGCGCGCTCAACGTAACGATGATAAGCGAAGACCAAACAAAAATAGTTGTGCCGTAGAAGGGAGAGATGACTCTTGTTCCTAAAATTTCAATGATTAAAATTGCCGCTCCAGTCGCAAAAACCGTTATATACAAATACCAAATTTTAAATTTTTCCGTCATAGCGTTCATATTTAAATCTCGCCTCTCGCTTCCAATATTCTGTTGGAAGCGAGAAACCAAACCTAAACGAACGGCTGAGCTGGGGGTGGCGTGGAGCCGTCTCCTCCATCACCACTGCCTGGGGGGCCTTTTATTCCTCCTTTTGCCGCCAAGGCGTTAGAACCGACTGCCAATAATGCAAATGCCAGAATAAATGTAACTATGTATTTCATGGCTTATGGCTTTACTGAATAATGTAATTGCAGAAACTCGACCTTTATTTGTTTCTATCATCATTGAATTCATTATATAAAACTAAAAAACTTGTGTCTATCCCGGAAAAAATCCAGCCGAAAACTAAGGTAAAAATCAAAACTTCACGAAGTTGTCCAATCATCTCCGTCCCCTGTCAACCATTATAGTAAAGTGCTGTAGCTCGAAAGAAATTGAGGAATAACCAGCAAAAGGCCGAGAAGAGGAAGGAGAAACAAGGCCACGGTTATAATAAGCGTCCAAAAAAATATCTTATTGAGCCTGTCTATAGAACGCTGCAATGCGTCTATCTTTTTTTCCAATGCTTGTGTATCTGGCTGATCCATAGTTCTACTATAATACATTCATTCCGTTTTCTGAAACTCTGATTCTGGAGCCACCTCCCGGATTCGAACCGGGGACCCCCCCGTTGCCATTGGAGCCGACGGGCAGAATCGAACTGCCGTCCATGGTTTACGAAACCATTGCTTTACCACTAAGCTACATCGGCGCGCTCCTTGAGCGGGTGACGAGAATCGAACTCGCGTATCTTGCTTGGGAAGCAAGCACACTGCCACTGTGTTACACCCGCAACGTACAAATTTTCAATAAAATTTTACGTTGCTGGAACGTTTAATTTCTGAAAGAAATTATTACGTCCCGCATTACTTAAACCATGTCCAGGGGTTCCACCAAACGCGCTCGGGTTTTGGCGCAACGGCCCGGACTTGTTCTGGAGGAAGCACGGTAATCACCTCTTCCCCTTCCTTCTTGTACAGCCCCTGCTCTCTCAGTATGCGCTCTTGGTACTCTGGCGCTTCGGCGTTGAGGGACTGGGTCTTGAGCTTCTCTTCCTGCGCCTGAAGCTCCCCTACCTTGCCCGCAAGCTGTTCTGCCTGAGTCACCAACTCTCCTCGTTTCTGCTGAATTCTCACGTTGTTATACCCTAAAACGATAAGAATGCCAAGGAAGATGACGGCAAAACCCCCGGTATACGCAGAGCTCTTCTTCTCTGCCACTTTGCGCTTTTTGATCTTCCTTGCTACCATACTGGAATGAAGCAACACAAAGTAGTCAGGGTCTTCTGGATTGTGGTCGTCGCCCTCGTCATGCTCAGCATGGTCATCTTTCTTCTTCCCATATACTAGCACAACTCAGTTCCGAAAGAGCTCCAAGAATACCTTGGCCGGGATCCTCACTCGGCCTTTTTTTGCCAGTTCCTTTTTGCCTTTCTTCTGGCGCTCCAGCAGCTTTCTCTTCCTCGTTACGTCTCCTCCGTAGAGAGGAGCTATCACGTCCCTGCGCTTGGCTGACATGGTTTCCCGGGCCAGTACCTTTCCAGAAATGGCGGCCTGCAAGGAAACCGCAAAGAGCTGGCTGGGCAGGGATTTTTTGAGCTTCTCCACAATTCTCCTTCCCTCAGCTTCGGCCTTTGCTCTCGGAACGATAAAGGCAAGGGCCTCTTCTCGCTCTCCGGCCACCAGGATATCAAGCTTGACGAGATCCCCTGTGCGAAAACCGACAATCTCATAATCCATGGAGGCCAACCCTTGCGTGGCTGACTTGAGGGTGTCGTAAAAATCAATGATGAGCTCCCGCAATGGAACCTCATACTCAAAGAGTACGGTAGAAGAACCAATGTACGATATGCTTATCCTCTCCCCCTCAATAGACTCTACCGTGGAGAGCGCCTGAGCATACTGGGAGCTCGGGGCGAGAACCCTGAGGCGCGAGTATGGTTCCAAGGTCTCCTCAATGAGCCCGGGATCGGGCCACTCACCTGCCGTGCGGACCGGAATCTCCCTCCCCTGCTTGTCTCTCACCTTAAACTCAACTGAGGGACGGGAAACCACGAGGCTCAGATTATACTCCCTGCGGATTCGCTCAGCTATGATCTCAGAGTGCAGAACACCAAGAAACCCACAGCGGAATCCCCTCCCTAAGGCCTCCCGGGACTCGGGCTCAGCAGTAAAAGAAGGGTCGTTGAGTTTGAGTTTTGCAATCGCATCTTTCAAGATATCAAACTCGTCCGGGTTCTCAGGATACAGACTTACAAACACCAAGGGCTGGGGCTCTTTGTATCCCGGAAGGGCCGGGGTCACCGAGGAAACGGTCAGCGTGTCCCCAATACGCACCAACTCAGAGGATTTCATGCCGGTCGCCACGTACCCGATTTCTCCGGCCAAGAGACCCAAGGCCGGCATCTCCTGGGGAAGAAAATACCCAACCTCCTTGAGAGACGAGGAGGCTCCGCTCTGAGCGAACCACACCTTCTCAGAGGACTTTACGCTCCCTTCAACGACTCGCACGTACGCAACCACTCCCTTAAAAGCGTCATAGCGAGAGTCAAAGATGAGGGCCTGCAAGGGAGAAGACTCACTGCCCGATGGAGGCGGAATTTCAGAGATCACGGTGTCCAAGAGTTCCTTCACCCCTGTTCCTACCTTCGCTGAAATGCGAAGAATGCTGTCTGGTGAAATCCCAAGGAGCTCCCCTGTTTCTTTGGCCACCTCATCGGCTCTTGAAAAGGGAAGATCAATCTTGTTGACGCACGGAATGATGCGGAGATTGAGCTTTTGGGCGAGCCGGAGGTTGGCTAAGGTCTGGGCCTGCACTCCCTTGACAGCGTCCACGAGCAAGATGGCTCCTTCCACCGCTGCCAGGGAACGAGAAACCTCGTAGGTAAAGTCCACGTGTCCTGGGGTATCAATGAGATTGAGAATGTGCCCCTGGTATTCCATGCGCACGGGCTGCATCTTGATGGTGATCCCCTTCTCGCGTTCCAGGGGCATGGAGTCCAAGAATTGATCCCTGAACTTGCGTTTGTCCACCGTGCCCGTCACCTCCAAAAAACGATCAGCTAAGGTGGACTTACCGTGGTCAATGTGGGCGATGATGCAAAAATTCCGAATGGAGGTCTTCATGCCCAAACATTCCGCATCTTTGAAAGTATGCTCCCAAACCGCCTTGCTTCGGGTATCTTCAGCAACCAGGACACGAGAAGATACGAGGCTCCGGCCAACAGGGAAACAACCGTAGTTTGCATCAATACACCAGAGAACGTACCCAAATCAAGGAATGAGAAAGAAGCTCTGAGACCGGCAAGCGAAACCGCGACCAAGGCGGCAGAGGCAATTCCCATTCTGCAAAACACTCCCCACCCTCCCTCATACAACCTTCTTCCTTTCTGAAGGAAGAACACAAGCATGGCAAACTGGACAAAGCCCGAGACCAGGAGAGCGAGAGGCAGAGCGAGCACCCGCACATCCGAGATGCCCCCGATGGAAACCGAGCTGAGCATCTGGGCAAAGAGAAAAGCGAGACCCAGGTTCACTCCGACCGAAATGACTCCTGCCACGGTCGGGGTCTTGGTATCCTGCCGTGCGAAGAAGGCGCGGGCCAGAAACGGGATGACAGAATAGAAGACCACACTGAGCGCAAAGATCCCCAGAACCTGTGAGGTGAGCTGGGTCGCCTCCCAGCTAAACTCCCCAGTTCCCAGCACGAGACGTACGATCTGCGTACGAAAAAGCAGGAGAAGCAGAGAAGCTGGTAGGGCAAGAAACACGATTTGGCGAAGGGTGGAAGAAAACTGGCGAGCGAAACCAACCTCGTCTCCCCTAGCGGCCGAACGGGAAAGCTCGGGGAAGGAAGCTACGGCAAAGGAAACGCCGACAAGCCCGATGGGAACATACTGAAGGTTGTTCGCCAGGTTGAAGACAGTAATACTGCCAGCTGAAAACAAGGAAGCAATGGAGGTCATGATAATGAGGTTAAGATGGTAGGCCGCGGCTCCAATAGTACGTGGTATGCTCAATCTCGCCACGCTCATCACCCCGGGAGAAAGAATATTCCTGACCCTTGTAAAGGAAAACCCTGCCTGGAGCACTGGGACGACCTGTATAACAAACTGAAGCAGGGCGCCCAAGATAACTCCCCAAGCGAGCCCGAACACCCCGAAACGCGGAACGAAGACGAGGATGCCAAAGATGATTCCGAGGTTGTAGAGTATGGGAGCCGTGGCGTACGCCAAAAATCTCCTGTGGTACTGTAGGAGACCTGAAAACACGGAGGCCAGCCCGAAAAGAATCGGGCTCAGGAACAGGAGACGGGCCATGGCAACCGCCGTCTGCATGCTCGCCTCATTGAACCCAGGCACCACAAATCTCATGATCCAGGGCGCCGCAAGGGCCAAAACCACAGACAAAAGAGAGAGGAAAACGAGAAGAGAAACGAGGAGCGAACTCACGAACTCCCGGGCCTTCTCCTTATTCTCTTCCATATACGAAGAAAACACGGGGAGAAACACGGCTGCGATCCCTCCTGTGATAAAGAGCCCGTAGATAAAGTCCGGGATGCGGAAGGCCGCAAAGTATATATCCAGCTCCTGCCCGGCTCCGAAGGTTCCCGCCATGAGGCGGTCACGCAGAAGCCCAAGTACGCGGCTCACCAAAGCTGAGGCAACCAGAATGAGGGCGGCTGAGCCAACGCTCTGTGAAGTAACTGAGAAAATTCGTTTCATCATATCACTCCCTATTGTATCAGAATCGCAGAATAACTAAACGAGATTTAGGCACGGATATAGGCATGGATACGTACAGCATACTCATCTAAAAGCGAAGAGTCCCCGAAGGGACTCCCCGGCCAAGCTGTAATATAGGCCGAATTCTGTACTCTGCCCCCTCGCGAGGACAGAGCGGCAATCATCTGTCTTGGCCTGAGGTTACCCTCAGGCTCCAGCGAGCTACTTTTCACAGGGCTTCAACATGGAAGCTGATTCCCTGGCTTGCTCTTGCACTCGGATAAGGATTTAGCCGTTTCACCTCCAGGATTACTCCCGGAGCTCACCTTGCCACTCTGGCAAGGGCCTCGGCAATCGCTTGCCTCAGCGTCTCTGCTCGCACCTCTCGCATTACTGCGGACGGGTGTTACCCGCTACCCTTTTAGACCCGTTCTTCTGACGGGAAGTAGTGTTCGGACCTTCCTCTCCCACGTTCTGAGAACGCGAGAGCGACTGCCATACAGCTTGACGGGCATATAATACCTTATGCTGAAATAGCTGTCAAGTATTCCAGTTAGAGCAGTTTCCGCTTTGCTCCTTGAGCATCCAGGGCCTCATTCACTAGGCGGTCAGCTGCCTTGTTCTTCTCGCGGGGCACCGCAGTGAAAGAAACTTTTTTAAAGTCCAGCGTGAGATTCCAAAGCTGCAGAAAGAACTGCTGGATCTTCGGGTTCTCCACCTTGTACTTTCCGGTCATCTGCTTGACGACGAGCTCAGAGTCAGAGAGCACCTGCACATCAGAGGCCTTTGTTTTTGCCTTTCCTATACGGGACTTGAGCTTTTTCAATCCCTCAATGACGGCCCGGTACTCGGCCTCGTTATTCGTGGTCTCCCCGATGTACTCTCCAAATGCGGCAATCACCTTCCCTCCTTCTTCCTCAAGAACCGCGCCCAAAGCCGCAGGACCCGGGTTCCCTCTCGCTCCTCCATCGGTTCTCAATACGTACTTATCCATTCTGTTTTGAAAAGTGATCCTCCAGACACCGCCTGAACTTCTCTAAGTTCTGCGTCTTGATTCTGAAACCCGAGGCCTGGGGGTGCCCCCCAAAAGCGCCCAGGAGATCTGCGCAGGACTCCATGGCCTTCACGGTATCCCTGCCCGCAGGAGCCCTGACGCTTCCCAAGGACTCCTTCTCTCCTTTTTTGAAAATGAAAGTGGGTTTCCCAAACTCGTTCTCAACAATGGAGGCAACGGCGCCCAAATGCATGAACTCAAAGGAGTTTCCTCCTTGAAAGATGACGGGGGAGGGCTGGGAAAGCCGGACGCGTTCTTTGACCTCGTCAGCCAGCTGGCGGATCCGGGCCTTGCGCACAACCGTCTGTTCCACGAAGTCAGCCAACAGAACCTTGGCTTCCTCAAGAGTGGGAACCGTGAGGAGGCGGAAAGCTCCTGGAAACCCGTTCTTAACATCCCTCACGTTCAGCACGGAAATCATGCGATAGACCTTTGCCGTGATGTTCTCAATGCTCGCAAAGGGATCTGTCTGCAAAAAGGCCTGAATCCCGGGATTCCAGGAATTCTCCAGCGTCAAAAGCCCTTCTGCAATGATCTTTTCATTGTCCTCTTCCCGTTTCATCATGTCAGCTATGGTCCCCAACGCGGCAAGCTCCAGCAGGCTGGAGCGCAGGGCGTTGGGCAGGGAAGAAGCAAACATGGCTTCTGCCACCTTAAAAGAAAGCCCGCAGGCGGCAAACTCCTTGAACGGGTACCGATCCCCTTTCTGTTTTGGGTCAATGATGAGGTCAGCTGCAGGAAGCTTGCCTCCGAGCGGCACGTGGTGATCTACAACCATCACCTCAAAACCGAGCTTCTTTGCCTCTTTGATCTCCTCAAAGTTTGAGATTCCGAGGTCCAGCGCTACTAAGAGAGCCGGAGCAAGTTTCTTGAGTTTCTTTAAGGCATCTTTGGTGATGCCATAGCCCTCCTTCTCTCTGTCCGGGAAGTAGTAGGAAGCAACCCTGCCCCCCTTACTGCGGATGGCCTGCTCTAAAATGATGACAGCGGACACGCCATCTAAGTCAGCATCTCCGTATAGGACGATGCGCTCACCCTTCTCAATCGCTTTGAGAATCCGAGCTGCTCCCTTTTTGAGATTCTTGATTTCAGCCATGGTACGAGTGTTCAAGGGCAATGATACCTGGAAGCTTCTCTCCGGCCACGTAGGCCAACATAGCTCCCCCTCCCGTGGATACGTGGGTAAACTTCTCCCTGAGTCCCATCAATCCCAAAAACGCCGTGATGTCTCCACCTCCAATCACAGAGAACCTGGGAATCTCAAGAATGGCTTTGGCAACCGCCAAGGAGCCCGCCTGGTATGCCTCCTCTTCCGCCATGCCGAGAGGACCTGACCAGAACACGGTTCGGGCCTTCCTGATTTCCTCTATGAAGCGAGCGGTGGTTTCAGGACCAATATCAAGTTCGCGTTCTCCTACACGGACCCCGTCTGAGGCCGCAAGAACGTTTGAAGGAATCTCGGGCATCGCGTCACGTACAAGGTTCGCTACGAGCACCACGTCCGCCTTCTCAGCCAGCTTCACAGCAAACCTCGCCTTGCTCTCAACCTTACTTCCTCCGACCACAGCCACGAAGGGGCGATCTGGATGCTGAAGGATGCGGTCTAACACCTTGAGTTCCTCTGCAAACTGCGGACCCATGGAGGAAAGAAGAAGTTTTGGAAGCTGGAACACGGAGGCATGAGCTCGATGAGCAACGTCAAAAGCGTCGTTCACGTAGAGGTCCGCCAGTCGCTCCAACTGCTGAGCGAACACGGGATCGTTCTCAACTTCGCCTTTGTGAAATCTCAGATTCTCTAACAGCATCACATCCCCGTCTGACATCTCAGAGACCGCTTTTTCAGCCTCAGCTCCCACGCAGTCAGAAACAAAAGAAACATCCTGACCCAACAACTCTTCCAACCGCGGCACAAGAGCTTTCAAACTCAGCTTCTCATCTCTCCCTTCCGGTCTCCCGAGGTGTCCTGCCACCACCACCCGCGCTCCTCCCTCACTCAATTCCCGAATGGTGGGGGCTGACATCCGAATGCGGAAGTCATCTGCAATCTTTCCTTCCTCATTCAAAGCAACGTTCAAGGAAGAACGCACAAAGACCCTCTTTCCCCGGACCTCCATGTCTGAGACCTCATTCATGCTCAAAGCGTATAGTCTGGCCGGGGACAATCTCTCCCTTCTCTTTGCTCTTTTCCGAGGTCTGCTTCAGGGACTCTTGTAGTACCTGTCTGAGTTCGGCATTTCCAGAGCTTCCCTCGCGTGCCTCCTGCGCCTTTGAAGGATGGAAGAAGACAGGCTTTGCGCCCAAGGCATCCTTCAGCGACATTGGCTGAGCCGGTCCCTTCACCTGTTCTTGTGAGCGCTTTTGCTTCTTGCGGCAGGACTTGCAGTACGTGGGCCGCTTGCCGTCGGGAGGAAAGACCACCTTCGTGGGCTTGCCGCACGAAGAACAGATAGCGTCATACAAAGTTTCCCCGCTAGCGACAGAAGACGGGCGAGGAGGAGCCGCCCTTGGCGGCTGTGCTGAGGTAGCTTCCCTCATGAGCGACCAATCGCTAATCGCCTCCTCCACCTCGCTCTGGGGGGTGCCGTAGCGCTGCCTTGAAGCCTGAATGATATGATCCTTCTGGGAGTTTTCGGGCTCAGGAAGCGGAAGCAGGGTCTCAGCTGAAAAGGGAGCTCCCGCCAGGCCGTCAATCATGAGCTTCAAGTACACGTTGTACTTGCCAAGGTTGACCAAATCCTGAGCCGTAAACTCGGGAGAAAACTCCCGCTCGAGCCACTCTGCGTCCTCGGCTCCCACGCGGAAAGCAACCATGGTCCCCACGTTTCCGAATACGGCATCCCGCACTGTCTCGTCTAACTGAGCGATGTACTGGTGCCCCAAAATGAGATCCAGCCGGTATTTTCTGGCTTCTGAAAGAATGTTCACGAAGGACTCTGAGGCAAAGTTCTGGAACTCGTCAATGTACAAAAAGAAGTCCTTGCGCTCCTGCTCTGGAATGTCCACGCGCGACATGGCCGCAAGCTGAAGCTTGGTGATGAGCAGGGCTCCCAGGAGGCGCGAGTTATCCTCCCCGACCCGGCCCTTGGAAATGTTGGCTATGAGGACCTTCTCCCCGTCCATGATTTCCCTCATATTAATGGCGGATCTCGTCTGCCCCACGATGTTTCGTATGAGAGGGTTTGAAACGAACTGACCGACTTTGTTTTGAATGGCGGCCGTCGCCTCCACCTCATAGCGCTCCGTGTACCTCGCGTACTCCTGCACCCAGAACGCCTTGATGATGGGGTCCGTGAGCTTACTGATCACCTCCTCTCGATACGCGCGGTCAGACAGCATGCGGTTGATCCCGAGGAGTGTGGCTCCCGGATACTCTAAAAGCGCCAAGATCACGTTGTTTAAAATGTACTCCATACGAGCTGACCAAACGTCAGGCCAAATCTTCTTGAAAACCGACATTAAACCCGAAGCGACCAGGTGCCGGTACTCGGGAGCCACCTGCTCCATGACGTTGAAGGCGATGGGATGCGCCATGTCGGCAGGATTGAAATAGATGACGTCATCCACGCGGGAAGCCGGAATGTAGTCCAAGAGCTTTTCTGCAGCTTCCCCGTGCGGATCAATGAAGCCCACACCGTGGCCGGCCGTGATGTCTTGTTCGGCCATGTTCTCTAGCATAGCTGTCTTGCCCATGCCGGTCTTCCCCATCACGTACACGTGTCTTCTCCGGTCATCAATCTTAATGCCAAACTTCCTCCGCTGGTTGCGAAAGGTTGTGTATCCGAAAAAGTTGATTTCAGCCATATCTTATTCTTCTTCCATGGGAAGCTCCCTCGGAGCCCCTCCCTTCTTGGTCTCAACTCTCGGCCAGCCGGCACCCGGAGCCACAATCTGGCCCGGGAAGTGAAACATCGTCGCCAACTCCTCAATGTTGAGCAGAATGGTTCCTTTGAGCGTGTTGACTGGGAAGAACGGCGGAAGACGCCGCACGTAGTTTCTCAACAGACGCCTCTTGCGAATGTATACCCGCCTCCGGTCCAGAAACCAGGTCAAAATGGTGTGGACCTTCGTTAAGGTCGGGCGCAAAGGACCGAATCCGTTGAGGTCGGCCGTACTCATCTGAGAAAAGTAGCTCATCGCAATCGCCTTAGACGGGCTGTAGTAGTTGTCGCGGGGAGCCAGATAGATGAACCTCGGCACCGCGTGAAAGGCGTACTTCCCGACCTTCTCTTCAATGGCTGCCACTGTGAGACGCTCGCCCGGAGTAAGCTTCATTTCAGGAGGAATGAACTCTCGTACCTCCTCTGCCATTTGAGTTTTTGGTATGCCGGTCGCCAGGTGGGCGCTTACGGCTTCCAAATCCGAAAACACCGTGGGCCCCTTCTTTGGATCCGGGCGCTTCACGAGCTTATCCACAATCGCCTTGCCTTCAGCGACATAGTTCCGCTCTGAGTTGAGAATAGGCGTGATGACAATCTGCAGCCACAGCTTTTCCCCTTTCCTGAAATGGGAAAGCCCCTCAACGAGGTTGGACAGAGGATCCACGCGCTCTTCCTCCTTTGAACCCTCTGACTCCTCAAAGAAGTACTTGTAGGTCTTGATGGGATAGGGGTCCGGCTTTTGGAGCTTGTAGTTCGTTCCCCACAGATCCCACTCCTTGTTCGGAATGTCCGGGGGGACCTGCTTGATGTAGTCCTCCACCTCGGCAATCTCAATGCTGGGATACTCGGAATACAGGGATGACTCAATAAGGTTACGGTTCCCTTCAGGACACCTGATATAAAAATGCACCTTGCCTCCGTCAGAGACAATCTCCAGAGAGATACTCATCTGCACCTTGCCCTCAAACCACTTCTCTCTCGGGTTCGGGGGATCGTGTACCTGCCAGAGGGCTGAGAAAACGTTCTCCATGGCCCGGATGGGTTTTACGACCTCGCGGGGAGGCGTAATCTCCAGCACGATCATTCTCTGCTGGTTGATCCACATCTCTTGGCGCCACCACAGCCACAAAAACACGGTTGGTTTGTAAAGCACAACCGGCAAAGCCAGCCACCACCAGTCCTTCACGAGGTCCCAGAGGATCTGTAGGTATGGAGTAAAATCCATTATGAAACAGGGAGATACCTTCCCTTGCCGTCTCGGGCAAAGTACTTCTTGTTCTGAAGGTTGAGAGCAATGGTGCTCTCTTTCACCTGACGCTCGGAAAGCGCCTTTTTTATAATATCATCTTTTGAGAGAGGTTTACCACTCTCCTTGAGAATCTGAGTGATCACGTCCCGCACGGTGCCGGGGCGGTACCCCCACTCCTTGAGGGCATAGGTACCCCTCCCGACCAGGACAAACCTGGGATCTTTAATGAGTTCGTTGTGCACGGTCTGGGGCAAGCACTGCTTTTGAGAGCTGGGAGCAAAGGTCTGCTGGAACTCGCGGATGCGCTCTGCCACCTTAGTAAAGTGCAAGGGAGAGCCTGAGGACTTTACAACGAGATACGCCTTATCGCGGATTCCCTTGGGATTTACCTCAGGCCAGGACTTCAAGCCCCAAGAACCCTCGGGTCCCTGCATGACGTGCTTTGAAATCTCAAGGTAGGAGGCCAGGGTTTCTGGAGTGATGCGCCCTCCGAACTTCTTTTCGTAGAGCTGGGCGATCTCCTCTAAGGTGGCGGCCGCGTTGCGCTTCTCAAAGTATGCCTTGACGGTATGGAGGGCTGAAAGAACCCCTGAAATACCCTCTTCCTTGCTTGCCCAAAAGGCATGGGTCTCTGAAGTTTCCCGATGGTGGAAGAATGGGTCTCCAACATGAAGAAGGAAGATGACGTGATTTGCCTCCTCCTCTTTCTCTAGAACATCTTTGAGCAGATGGTCTTCGCGCCTCACCTCCCCAACCTCCTTGAGGCGGGCGAGCAGGCGAGAAAAAGCCTCATTCGCCTCTCCGTGCCGCTTCTCTTCCCGGATTAAGGCCATGAGCTGGACAAGCCCGGCGTCCGCAATCTGCCGAACCCGTTCCCTCGTGATGCCAATGCCCTGGCCGATCTGCTCTAGGGTCTCGGGCTTTTCGGACAACAGTCCAAACCGGCGCCCTAGAACCTCACGCGTGCGTTCTGGGAGCTCGGAGAGCAAGGTAAGGGTGATCTGATCATACGATGTCTTCATATGGCAGATTCAACCACACCTCACGCTTTTTGTCAACTGCGTTTGGCAAACCAGAGGAGAAAAGTAGGAGCGAGAAAGACGGATGAGTAGGCGCCGGCGGCAATTCCAGCCACCAGAACCAGAGAGAAATCGCGCAGGCTTTCTCCTCCCAAAAAGTATAAAGCGAGGAGTACCAAAATGGTTGTAAAGGATGTGGCAAAGGACCTGGCAAGCGTCTGACGCAGAGAGCGCTCCACGACCTCCGTGAACCCGCCCTTGCCCTGGCGCAGAAGGTTCTCGCGGATTCGATCAAAGACCACCACAGTATCGTTCACCGAGTATCCGAGAACTGTCAGGAGGGCCACGACGACCGGAATCGTGACTTGATGCCGTGTCACAGCAACGAGTCCGATGGGCAAGAGAACGTCGTGGAAAAGCACCAGAAGAGTCACTAGTCCGTACTGCCAGGAGGCCACGGGTTCTGCGAGGCGACGAAAAGCAAAAGCGACGTATCCCACGACGGCGAGAAAGGCGGCCAAAGCCATCCACAGGGACTTTGTCTTCAGCTCTTCTCCAACCACGGGACCAACGGACTCAAAACGGGACTCTGAGAATGAACTGCCAAGGGCCAGAACAAGCTGCTGGTGTTCGTCTTCCGTCAGAAAGCGCGTGCGGAGGATTACTCCCCGCTCTCCCAAGGGCTGGATGACGGACGGTCCCACTGCTCCTTTCGCCGCAACGCTGAGCTCCGCTACCTGAGGCCTGTCGAGGGCAAATGTTCCCTCCAAAATACTTCCTCCCTGAAACTCAATGCCAAAGCTGAGACCATACACCGCGACAGCAGCAAGAGACCCTGCGATCAGGAGGGCTGAAATACCCGAGGTAACATATCTGAAAGAAAGAATCTTCATAGTGCTACTTCCACATCCACTCAGCTCTTCTCGTCAGCACCCCGACTCCCTCCATAAGCATACGCGTGAGAACCATGGAAGAAACCATGCTCAAGACAATTCCCAAAGAGAGCGTCAGGGCAAAGCCCTGTACGAACGAAGTCCCGAACCAGAACAAGATTAAAGCAACCAAGAGCGTCGTGAGATTACCATCTCTGATGGAGGGCCAGGCGCGGCGGAAACCCTCTGAGAGCGCCAGATGGAGCTCCCTGCCCTCCCGCATCTCTTCTCTCATACGAGAGAAGATAAGAATGTTCGCGTCCACCGCCATGCCCACAGAAAGAATCACGCCTCCGATTCCTGCCAAGGTTAGAGTAACGGGAATGAGCTTGAAGAGGGCCAGCAGAACCACGATGTAAACGGCAAGGGAAAGCGAGGCCAAGAGGCCGGGGAGCCGGTAGAACAAGAGCATGAACGCAATTACGAGAATGGTGCCGATAATCCCGGCGCGCACGGAAAGATCCAGGGACGCCCTGCCCAGGGTCGGCCCGATTGCCTGCTGGGAAACGAGCTCTATGGGAACAGGAAGGGCGCCGGCGTTCAGCTCCCGCGCCAGCTGTCTCCCCTCTTCTGCCGTAAAACCACCCGTGATCTGAGCCCTACCGCCCAGAATGGCTTCACGCACCGTAGGAGCCTGCAAAAGAAATCCGTCTAAAAAGATGGCAATGGGTCTTCCGATGTTCTGCTCTGTGAGCTCGCGGAACAATACGGCCCCTTCATCATTAAACTCAAGCTCAATGAGGGGCTCTTGAGATAGGTTGTCAAATCCGAGCTGCGCTTTTGAGAGGAAGCGCCCCGAGAGCTGAGTGGGTTCAAATATCTCGTTCTGGGGAACCTGGCCGGCCTCTACGGCCTGACGATTCAGATCCAAAAGCTCCTCATAATTGTCCTTGGGTTTTCGAAACTCAAGGTACGGGGTTTCCCCAATAATACGGATGGCCTCCTCGGGAGATGTTATTCCCGCGAGCTCCACGATGAGACGCTTGACCTCGCCCGTCCCCTCCGTCTGCACCAAAGGCTCTGTCACTCCGAACAGATTGACCCTCCTCTCAATGACATCGCGGAGCCCTGACATGGCCTCACTCCGCTCTGAACCAACAATACTGGTAAGATCCGCCTGGTAGACAAGGTGAACGCCTCCCTGGAGGTCAAGGCCGAGCTGGAAAGGGCGCTCGGGAACTGAAAATAGCTGCCGGCCGATCTTCTGCTCTACAACCCCCAGCCCAAAGTTCACGGGGCCTGGAAACACTAAGACAGCCGAAAGAAAGACAGCAAGCAGAATCAGTATGGGAATAAATCTCTGCCTGAACATAACGCGTATGCTATCACAGCCTCACAGGGCAGTCAAAAGGACGGCAAGGATTGAGGTGAGGAAGATTCCGTCAAAAACTCCCGCTCCCCCTATAGAAAGCATGCCGCGCTCGTGAGCGAGAATGAAGGGAAGACGAAGCAGATCAGCTCCGATCAGCACACCAAAGACTCCCGAGATAAAGGCGGCCTGGGGTACCGCTCCCGGGACCAAGAGGTAGGAAGCGGCACCAGCAACCAAAGGGGGCAGAAGAATGGGGATGGTGACGCCCCGCCCGGGGACCACGCGCGACATCTTGAAAGAAACCAGAGCCGTTATGAGCACCGCCGCCATCGCGGGCCCCGCGGGAACCGAAAGAAAAAGATACGAGGCTATGAGAATGGGAATGGCTCCTCCTCCGACATTGAGAGACAAGCCCTGGGCCTGAACTCCCCTGCGCTTCCTTAATCCAAACCAGGAGCTCGTCTCAACTTCAATAAGGCGCTTCCTCCCCAAAGGGATGTTGAAGGCGGACCCCACGAGCATGAGCAGGAGAATGAGGACAACGACCTCAGGAGAAATGCCCAGATTCTCAAACCCGATTGTGACGATATGAAAAAATCCCAAAAACGCGAGTGCCGGAAGAACAAGCAGAAAAACCAGGAAGCTGAGCGGGAGGAGAAACATCAGGGTCCTCCTTGAATTCTGGCAGCTTCCGACTCAACCAGCTCCCCTTCATACTCTCCACTGTGGACGGGAGACCCCCGATAGCTTGGTTCTTTCTGGTCCAGGTGCAGATTGCAGAGTCCGTCTGGAGTGCAGTAGAGATGAAACTTCGGGTACGCTCGTGCCACAAGAGACCTTGCAAACTTCAGCTCCCCCGTCCCCCTGTCGTTTCCTTCAACATGGTATCCCATGCGTCTGAGGAATACGGATACGCTTTCTCCCTGCAAGGGAAGACGAAATCTCATTTCTCTCTTGTTTGGAAAACCTCTACGAGCCAAGAGCTGGACTGGACCTTGCCTCCCCTTCCCTTATTAAAAGCCATTTTGATGCCCAGCTCCCTGCACACGGCATCCTCCGGCGTGTTGTGAGACTTCCTATCTCCCCCATTTGCAAAGATATCGGGCTTGATCCTCCGTAGGTCGTCGGCGACGCTCATATCTTTCGGGTCTTTGAGGTGGCTGGTAACAATCACCTTGCTCACGCTTCTCAATGCCTCAATAATCTCCTTGCGCTCTTTCTCTTGCATGAAAACATACCCTTTCTTAGCTCTCAGCCAGTTGTCGTTATTCAAAATCACCACAAGCTCGTCTCCGAGCTTGTGAGCGGCCTCAAACAGACGCACATGGCCGATGTGCAAAGGATCAAACCCGCCCGATACCGCAACCACAATCTTCTTGGCGCTCTTTTTCATTACTCTGAGATAATCTTCACTTCGTGCTCAAGGATATGCTCCAGTGTATCAAAAAAGAGCCCCATACCCAAGAGCATCCGCTGACTCTGGTGAATGGTAACGGTGAAGGTGCTTTTCATACCTTGACGCAACTATTCTCTATGATAACTTGATGGTAGTCGCAGAACGGGAATGGTGGCCCGTACTGCGCGTACTTCTTGGCCGTCGTCAGAGTGTGGGGCCTGCACCTCCGGGTCCTTGAGAATTCTCTCCTCTGCGACGGTCCTTTATTTTCCAAAAACCTACTCTAACGAGATAATCTGTATCCCCTTTTCTTTGATTTCTTCCTCTGGCCAGAATAGTTTATCAATCCTGAACTTCCCGACATACGCTACTTTTTTCTCAGTTGTTCTCCCCGTGTACTCCTTTGTTTGAGGATTCCATTCCTCAAGGATGAGCATATCACCCTCCTGAACATCAAAATCATTGAGCCGAAGCTCATACTTCTTCTTCCCCGAAGCAACTGCTTCAAAGTACTCGGGCCAGATTTTCTTTCTGATTGTCGCCATGCTAGGCACCGTGGCATTTTTTATACGTCTTCCCCTGTCTAGCCTACTGATATACCTCATGATCTCCTACATCAAGAAAATACACCTTTGTCTTCTTAATCTCTACGATTACGCGGTAGGTAAAATTTGCAGAAAAAGCGTGGTACTTTTTCATGCGACCAGATAGCTTATGCAATCGCAACGCCTTATGTTCGCGCTTGTTTTTGAACCGTTCAATTGCTGAAAGTATATCTTCTTGAACCGGCACGGGGAGTTTGTTGAATGAACGTAGGAAACGTCGCGTGTAGAGAAACTCCATACGTAAACTCTAGGAAGGGAGTTTCTTGGCGAGCGTTCGGAGGCTCCCTTTGTACACGCGGCCGGCTTTTATGTCGTCTTCCGCCTCGCGGATGCGTTCAAACGCCCGCTCTTCGCGCAGAAGCTCCAAAGCTCGACGCACAACATGCGCCTTACTCGCCCCTCGCCCTTCCCGTACTTCCCGCACGATAAACTCCTCAAGTTCTTTCCCTACGGGGGTCGTTATTGTTGCCATATACTATATAATAGTACTAAGAAATAGTATGTCAAGATTTCTCGCAGATACCTACTTCTTTTGGTGTTCTGGAGCGTTTATCATTCCGCAGCGCTTCCACTTCTTCCCCGACCCGCACGGGCAGGGATCATTCCTCCCAACGTCCTCCTTGTGCGATTCAACCTGCACGGAAACGGGCTGGGGGCGATTGGCCTGTACTTGAGCTGTGAGCAGAGCGTTTGCCGTGAGAGAACCAACGGAGGCGAGAAAGCGATCAAACTCCTTTCTCCCTTCGTTCTTGTACTCCACTAAAGGATCCTGCTGGCCGTATGCACGGAGGCGAACCGAATCCCTGAGAGCTTCCATCATCTCTAAATGGTCCATCCACAAAGAATCCATGACGCGGAGCGCCACAGCTTTTGCAAACTGGACAAAGGTCTCCTTCCCCAGCTCCTGCTCCCGCTTTTCCAAATCCTGGAGAGAACCTCCCTGCTCTCTCACCAGGTCAAACGCATACTCCTTGATGCTCCCGTCCTTGGCCATCTCCAACACCTCCCTGCGCCTGGAATAGAATATCTCGCGGTGCCGATTCAGCACGTCGTCATAGTCCAGTACGTGCTTTCTCGCGTCAAAGTGCATTCCCTCAATCTTCCCCTGGGCTGACTCAATGGCTCCCGAGACGATCCTGGCCTCAATCGCTTCGTCGTCCGGTAGCTTAAACCTGTTCATGATGCCCTGAATACGCTCACCCCCAAAGATGCGCATGAGGTCATCCTCTAAAGAAACGTAGAACTGAGAGGAGCCCGGGTCTCCCTGCCGCCCCGACCTTCCTCTGAGCTGGTTATCAATGCGCCTGGCCTCGTGGCGCTCAGTGCCAATGACATGCAGGCCCCCCAAAGCCTTCACCTCTTTTGCTTCCTTCTCGTCTGAGGGATTTCCCCCCAGGATGATGTCCACGCCGCGGCCCGCCATGTTCGTGGCCACCGTAACCGCTCCCTTGCGCCCCGCCTGAGCTATGATCTCAGCTTCACGCTCGTGGTTCTTTGCGTTGAGCACCTGATGGGGAACTCCTTCCGTCTCAAGGAGCTTGTGAAGGTACTCGTTCCTCTCAATGGAAACCGTACCCACGAGCACGGGCTGGCCATTTTCGTGACGCTCTTTTACTTCTCTGGCTACGGCTTTGAACTTGGCCTCCTTCGTCTTGTACACCTTGTCTGGCATGTCCGCTCTGACTAAAGGCCGGTTGGTAGGAACAGGAAGCACCTCAAGCTTGTACACCTTGTGGAACTCCTCAGCTGAGGTGATGGCGGTTCCCGTCATTCCGGCAACCTTATCATACATACGAAAGTAATTCTGAAAGGTGATGGAGGCCAAAGTCAAAGATTCCGGCTGCACCCGCACCCCTTCCTTTGCTTCCAAGGCCTGGTGGAGTCCGCCCGAGTACCTTCTCCCAGGCAGCATGCGGCCCGTGAACTCGTCTATGATGAGAACCTCTCCGTTTCTTACCACATAGTCCCGGTCGCGGCTGAAAAGCGCCTGCGCCTTGAGCGCGCTCTCTAAGTGATGGATGTATTTAATGCCTTTCTCCTGATAGATATCCCCCACACCCAGCAGCTTCTCCACCCTGTTGATGCCGTTCTCGCTCAGCGTGACGGCCTTGAGCTTCTCATCCACCTCATAGTCCTCCCCTTCTTTGAGCTGAGGGGTGAGACGGGCAAAATCCTGGTACCATGAAGAACTCTCCTGGTCGGGAGCCGAGATGATAAGCGGAGTCCTGGCCTCGTCAATGAGGACCGAGTCCACCTCGTCTACGATGGCAAAACGATATCCGCGCTGGGCCTGCTGTTCTGTCTCAGGCGCCATGTTGTCGCGCAGATAGTCAAAGCCGAATTCGTTGTTCGTGCCATAGGTGATGTCGCTCGCATAGGCCTCCTTCTTGGTGCACGGACGCAGGAAGTTCTCAAAAATCCTGAAAGATCCTGTTTCGTCCCGCTCCTCATCTTCCGCCGTGTACGAGGCGTCATACCGATATGAACCCTCGTGCACCACGCACCCAACCTGCAAGCCAAGGTAGGCGTAGATCTGCCCCATCCATACGGCGTCCCTCTTGGCCAGATAGTCGTTCACGGTCACCACGTGCACTCCTTTGCCTTCCAAGGCGTTGAGAAAGACCGGAAGCGTTGAGACCAGGGTCTTTCCTTCTCCGGTCTTCATCTCAGCTATCTTGCCCTGGTGGAGAACAATTCCTCCCAGAAGCTGTACGTCGTAGTGACGCTGGCCCAGCGTGCGCTTGGCCGCCTCTCTCACAAAAGCAAAGGCCAAGGCAAGCGCCTCATTGAGATTCTTTCCCTGCTGAATCTCTCCCCTGAGATTGAGCGCCCTTGCCTTGAGCTCATCTCTGGAAAGCGGCTCCAACTCAGCCTCCTTTGAGTTTATCTCCTCAACTATGGGCTGAAGCTTCTTGAGCTCTTTTTCCGTAGCATCTCCGAAAATTGTGTCTAGGATGTTCATATGTAGCCCCTCTATTATACTCACATTTGCCCTTTTGAAAAGAAAAAGCGGGGTTTGAGTCTCCTCTCCCCCGCCTAGGGCGGCCAGACGTTGAACATGTACTGACTACCCCTTGGATCTTCTTTGTTGGCTGGCCATGCCCCTTCCAGCAGACTGACCTCATACCTCAGGCCCATCCTGCCGATGGCTCGGCAGAGAACCCTCTGGAACTGCTCGTTGTAGCCGTCCAGCTCAAAGGTGAGACGGAATATCTTCCTCTTGATCCTCTTCTCAAGAAGGCTGAGCGAGCGCATAACCACGTCCCGAAAGAAGAACGGACCCAGCTTGCCCTGATATCCCTCCCCGAGAGCCATGAGGAAAGCCCGGACCGACTCTACCTCCCCGTAGCTGTCAAAGCGCTGAAGGACGAGAAAGCCCGCAACCAGATCATCCAGGAACACGACGAAGATGGAGGAGCGAGGGTCTGCCTGGAGATCCTCTAAGAGCTTCTTCACCAGCTCTTCTGGCTGTTCGTCGTAGATCTCCTCGTGGGCAATCCTCGCTACCGCGTTGAAATCCATCGGGACCATCTCCCGAACGTTGATGGTCATGTAGCTGCGCTCCTTTTCACGGCTCCATCCCGAAAACCGTTGTAGTTGCCAGAGCAACAATACAACAAATCTCACTAAAATTCAATGACTAGAGCTAATGACGCCTCACAGATAATCCGTGGGCACGAAGTACCTTGAGAACAAAAGGAAGGGCTCCCTCTCTCCCGAGTTCTTCTGTGAGCACCATGCCCGTCTTTTGTATCTTTCCTGACAGAATCATCT
>JAUYMI010000029.1 GCA_030698665.1 bacterium | reverse complement strand
AGTATATAATGGGGATGGGGGGACCCCAGTACCGCTGGCGCGAGATGAGCCAGTCGCGAAGATGGTATCTTATCTTCTTCTCTCCTCGAACGTCCTTTGTGATTCTATCTTGCGCCTCCTCGGAGGTCATGCCGTCAAACTTCCCCGAATTCACCAATCTTCCATTTCCCGTGTACGCCCCATCGGTTTCTTCCCCTGACTCCACAACGACACGCAAGGGAAGGTCATACTTCTTTGCAAACTCCCAATCCCTCTCGTCATGCGCAGGTACCGCCATGATGGCCCCGGTTCCATACGTGGCCAGTACATAGTCGGCCACGAATACGGGCACCTCTTCCTTGCTCCCAGGATTCACGCACCAAACACCCCGTAGCTGAATTCCGGTTTTCTCTTTAGTAAGCTCGGCTCGCTCAAGCTCGCTCTTTGTTCGGGCCTTGGCAATATACTCTTTGACCTCCGCTTTGTTTTCAACTCCCAAAAGGAGTTCTGACACCAGGGGATGCTCAGGAGCCAAAACGACATAGGTGGCACCAAAAAGGGTGTCGGGTCTCGTGGTGAATACCCCAATCTTATGCTCTGAGCCCTTGATGGGGAAATCCAACTCAGCTCCTTCTGACTTGCCGATCCAGTTTTTCTGAGCAAGCTTGGTTCTCTCGCTCCAGTCAATTGTTTCTAAATTCTCCAAAAGACGCTCTGCGTACTTGGTAATCTTAAAAAACCACTGTTCCAACTCCTTTTGAATAACCTCCGAATCACACCGCTCGCACCTTCCCTGAATCACCTGCTCGTTCGCCAACACTGTCTTGCAAGAGGGGCACCAGTCAACAGCGGCCTTTGCCCGGTACGCCAAGCCCGCTTTGTACAGCTGGAGAAAGAGCCACTGGGTCCACCTGTAGTACGCGGCGTCCGTGGTGTTAATCTTGTGGTCCCAAGCAAAGAGAGCCCCCATCTGGGAAAGCTGTTCTGTAAAATGCGCCACATTCTGGGCTGTCTGTTCTTTGGGATGAGTGCCTTGCTTGATGGCAAAATTCTCTGAATGAATACCAAAAGCGTCAAACCCGATGGGTTCAAAGACATCATATCCTCTCATCCTCTGGAACCTTCCGAAAATATCAGACCCCGTGAAGGCGTAGACGTTCCCCACATGCAGACCCTCAGCTGAGGGATAAGGAAACATCATGAGGTTGTAGTACGGGTTTTTGGCTCTTGCCAAATCAACCTCCCAGGCCTTCTTTTCAGCCCAAATCTTCCGCCACCTACGCTCCACCTCCTGGTGGTTGTAGCGAGTTCTCATGGGGCAGATTCTACGCTTTTTCGGGTCTTTTGTCCATCAAAAAACCCCTGAAATGGGGAGTGGGCGGGACGGGGGCTCAGTGCGATGACTGATGACCCCCGTCCCTGCGGAGACTACGTGCGCCCTTACGGGCTAGGGACTCGCGCGAGTCCGAACCATGGGAATTTCCCTTCTTCGGCGAGATCGCCTCTCACCGCGTGTCGAGGCGGTGTTAGGCGGCGGTGTCCGCGGCGCCGGTCGCGATGTCGTTGGCGACGTTCACCTTGGTCGTGACGGCGACCATCGGACCTGCTCGAATGAGCATCATGGAGGGAGCTCCCTTCCTACAACAGCGCAGACCCTTTGTCCGCACATATAAACAGTATACTCCTTTTGCGGTTTTTGTCAAGGACTTTGTCCACAAAAGGAAGCGGGGTATACTCTGAGACATGAGCGTCCAAAAACTTCAGAAAACAGTTCTTGGTTGGTACAAAAACAACAAACGGGACCTCCCCTGGCGCAAGACAAAGGACCCGTACGAGATTCTTGTCTCTGAGGTCATGCTCCAGCAGACCCAGGTATCCCGGGTGCTTGAAAAGTACCCTGAGTTTCTCAAGGCATTCCCTACTCTGAAAGCCCTTGCCCGTGCCCCAGACAGAGAGCTTCTTTCCGTGTGGAAAGGCCTGGGGTACTGGAAGCGGGCTCTGAATCTGAAAGAGACAGCCAGGATTATACAACAAGAACACAAAGGAAGATTTCCAAAAGACCCGAGGGAGCTTGAGAAGCTTCCGGGAGTTGGGCCGTACACGGCCAGGGCGGTTGCCTGTTTTGCCTTTCTGAACCCGGAGGCCTTCATTGACACAAACATCAGGCGCGTCTATCTGCATTTTTTCTTCAAAGACAAAGCTGAGGTATCAGACAAAGATATTTTGACGATTGCCCAAAAGGTGGTGTGGAGAGAAGATCCTCGGGAATGGCATTACGCCCTCTTTGACTATGGAGCCGTAGAGCTGAAGGATAAAAAGGTAAACAGGCAAAGCCGCCACTATGCAAAGCAGAGCCGCTTTGAGGGTTCCTTCCGCTCTTTTCGAACCAGTATTGTCAAGATGCTCCTGGAAAAAGAAGGCGTGGAGAAAAAAGTCCTACGTAGCTTTCTTGATCAACAACTCCACAAACAAAAAGCGCCCTGGGAGGCGGATGACATCATTGAGTCTCTTGTGCAAGACGGGCTGATTGCCGAGTCTCTTCACTCCTACCTTATTCAAGATTGAAAAAAGTGCTGTCGGAGAGGAGTGGGAGAGTCCTCCTCTCCGACAATCAGGAACGGAGATACCTGCCGTGCGGCGGGGGTACTTCTTGTTGCGACAGGAACTCCGAAATCCCTTAACTTAGTTGCTAGCCCTCCCGAGAGAGGACTAGGCGGCTGGGAGCAACGGCTCCTGGTGGACGACGCGGCGGTCAGGAGTCACGGTCTCCCTGGCGGCCGACTGTGGGACCAGAATCCTGCTCCCACACCGGATCGGCTCGCCGAAGGCCCCTTCCCTGGCTAGACGACGTGCCGTGCGAATCGACGAGATCGATGGTCGAACGGCAACCAGATCCTGAAGGGTCATGTAATCCCGAGGAGACGCCATGATACTTCCTTCCGCGCTACTCACCTCATCTGAGGTGCTATCTGGAATGCCGACTAGCGACATTGCATTGTTTTATTATACCGTCTCCTCAGAAAAAACAAAGTTCCTACCTGTGGAAAACTAAATCTCGTTTAGGCATGAATATGCCTGAGCTAAGCTAAGGAGATAAAGAGAAGAGGGCTTTGGCGTTGGCAGTTGTGACAGAGGCAATCTCCTCTACGGAAATGCCCTTCGCCCTGGCAATTTCCTCTGCCACGAAGCGTACAAAGGCAGGTTCGTTTCTCTCAACTCCGGCTTTGGGAGGCACAAGATACGGGCTATCCGTCTCCAGCACGATGCGATCTGAGGGAATTGAAGAAATAACCTCTGACGGAGGAGGCAAAGCAGGCACGTCCTTGAAGATGAGGCCGTTAAAACCAAAGGAAAATCCAAGCTCCGCGAGCTCTTGGGCCTGCTCTGAGGTACCCGTATAGCTGTGCATCACACCCCTCAGCTTTCCTCCGCTCTTGTCTTGCCGCTCTCTCAGCAAAGCTATCATATCTTGGTGAGCAACCCTACAGTGGAGAATGAGGGGAAGGTCCAACTCAAGGGCAAGGTCAATCTGCTGATTCAGAACGTTCTTCTGACGTTCTCTGTACTCTTTTCTCTTTCCCTGGGAACTGGGCTGGTGATAGTAGTCAAGTCCAACTTCTCCAATAGCAACCACCTTTTTACTCTGAGCCAAACGCTTGTACTCTTCGTATAAAAACTCTTCTCCCCGAGTTTCAAAAAGCATCCAGGGGCGCTCCCTTACTTCCTCTGACTGCACCTCCTGCACGTCCACCTCCCGCTTGTCTAAGTGAATAGGATGGAGGCCCACTGCAGCATACACGCCCTCCGCATACTCCTGAGCCAACTCAACAGCCCTCGCAGATGTCGTGAGCTGGGAGCCCGGCATGATGACCCAGGTATTCAGCTTCAGCGCTCTATCCAGCACCTCCTTGCCGTCATCCTTAAAAGCGTTGAAGTTCACGTGTCCGTGCGTGTCTATATACATAGGTATATTGTAAAGAAAACGGGGCTCTCTGGATACCAGGGAACCCCTTATGCACCACACGATTAGAGACTGACTGCGAAGGCGCCCTACACGAAGCTGTCGTGGCGGGTACGAGGCCCGCCAGCCCTGGCCGGCTTCCACCCACTGCCGCCGTTGAGAGCCATGTCCGCCGCGGTCAGGGCATGCCTGGCCCGCGTGATGATCATGTCCATCAGTTCAGGGGAGCACTCTCCTTCTGGAACCGGGGGAACAATCAGGTAGCCGGCTGCCCCTTCAAGATCCGGAGAAATGCCGTGCGGGGGATACCTCTGGAAGGACGCTCCAGCGGCTCCGCTCTGCACGACCACGAGGACATCCGACTGCCGAAGCTCGTCGTGTCTGTCTCGACGAGCAGTGCGCTCTTGAAGATCCGAGCTCAAGAGGATGTCGATGATCCTTGAGCCGGCCGCCACGCCAGGCATTCCCACGATGGTGGAGTTCATGTAAGCACCCACCCCCCTTTCGTGTACTGTCTGCACTCCATGTGAGCGCAGTATGCAGGGATTTCCCTGGGTACTGAGCTCAAAGAAAGAGCCCCCCGGGCTGGGAGGGCTCGCTGGTTCAAGACAATGTCTGTCTATGCGCGCAACGAATCTCCCAGCCCTAAGCGGGCGGAAAATCCAAAGAAGTACTGCTTAATTGTCCTAATGTTTACTACGTGCATACTCACAATACAGAGTATACGTGGGGTAGGCGCCTCCTGTCAAGAAGCAATACGAGGGAACAAAGATTCCCCTTTGCCAGTTTTGAGTTGAGCTACTATCCTCTCTGATGTTTCAGGCAGAAAGGGTTTCAGCATATCCCCAATCTCTCTGAGGACAAACATGAGGTCGGCTATCACCTCCTCCTGTTCTTCTGATTCCTCCCAGGGCTTCTTTGCCTCAATATATCTGTCGCATATGGTAATAAGCTCCCATATAGCTCCCAGGGCAGAACCAAACTGGAACTCAGAAAGATCCTGCTCCAGCTTTTCTTTTGCCCCACGAAGCGCTGAACCAAGGCGATCCCCCACACGTTTTGGAACCTTCATCTTGTTCTTTTCTGCTAAGGTCAGTACTCGAGCCGTCAAATTCCCGAGCCCGGACGCCAAGTCAGCATTGTACCTCGTCTCAAACTTCTCGCGGCTGTAGTCCCCGTCCTCGCTTGCCGGAATCTCGCGCAAAAGAAAGTACCTGAGGGCGTCTGCCCCGTACCGCTCAATCAGCTCGAACGGATCAACAACGTTTCCCACGGACTTGGACATCTTCTTGCCCTCTACGGTGAGATACCCGTGCACGAACAGCACCTTTGGCAAAGGAAGTCCTGCTGAGAGAAGAAAGGCCGGCCAATACACGGCATGAAAGCGCGCGATGCCTTTTCCAATGACCTGCACGTCAGCTGGCCACCACTTTTTGTACTTTCCCTCGTCAGACCCGAAACCTATGCCTGATTGGTAGATGTTCAAAGCGTCAAACCAAACGTACATTCTCTGCCCCTCGTCTTCGGGAACCGGAACTCCCCAGTTGCGGGCGCGCTCGTTGGATCTGGAAATACTGATATCTTGGAGGGGTTCTCTGAGAAACGCCAACATCTCGTTCTTCCTGGATTCTGGAATGATGCGCAGTTCGTCTTTCTCCAGAAGCTCAACCAGTTGCTTTTGATACTTGGAGAGACGGAAGAAGTAGTTCTCTTCTGAAACCTTTTCCAGCTTCTTGCCGGGGTGCTCGGGACACTCTCCCTTCTCGTTGAGTTCGCCTCTCACGTAGAAGACCTCGCACCCCACACAGTACAGCCCCTCATAGGAATCTTTGTAGATGTCACCTGCCTTGCGACACAGCTCCCACAGTTTCTGGCTTGAGGAGTGATGCTCCTTACTGGTTCCCCGCTGGAATATATCAAGGTGCACGCCAAGCGCCTGGGCCAGCTCAAAAAAAAGCTGACCGTTCTCTTCAACGAACTGCTCCACGGGAACCCCCGCCTGTTCTGCCGCCTGCACGTTCTTTAGGGCGTTGTCGTCACTCCCGGACAGCAAAAGTACGTCTTCCCCTTTCTGACGATGAAAGCGGGAAATAACATCCGCCTGGACGAATTCCAAGGCGTGACCGAGATGGGGCCGGGCGTTCACATAAGGAATCGCACTTGTGACATAAAACTTCTCCATACGAGTGTTGTATCATAATTATCTCTTCTCTCAAAAAGAAGACCCCGACGTATCGGGATCATTGAGGTTCCGCGAGCGAGAGTTCGGCTGCCGGGAACCAAGCCGTAAAAGCTTCAAGGCCGGATCTCGTGACGCGGCTCCTCGTAACGACGAGCGCCCCGAGAACGGAGTCAGCGCTCGTATGCACGGCAAAGAGCGTACCCACGACCCTTCCCTGGAAGCAGACTCGTTGCTTTTCCCCACAGGCGAGCTCAAGCTCCTCTTGCAAAAGAGCCATGTGTCTCTCCTTCCTGCTCAAAGGATACGCATACTGGCTCAAAACGTCAAACAGGAGCGGCCTTCGCCTCCTCCTCGCGGCGCCTCTTGAGAAAATCCCGGAGGAATTCATAGAGGATGCCTGCTAACGGAATTGCGAGAATGGCTCCCATCACTCCCCAGAGCTGACCTCCGATGGCCAGGGAGATGAGAACAAGGGCGGGAGGCAGGCCGACGAAACGGTTGGTGAGAAGAGGGGTGAGAACGTTTCCTTCAATCTGCTGAATGAGAATAAAGGAAAGCAGGACAAAAATTGCCTTGGGTATGGAATCCAATGCGACTACGCCTCCGATTAAGACACCAGTAAGCAGAGGCCCTACGATTGGGATAAGATTCAAAACTCCTGAAAAAAGTGAAAGGGAAAAGGGATACGGAACGTTGAGAATCACCAGAGCGATGTAGGTTGCAACTCCCACAAACGCAGAGGAGAACAGGCGAGTGAGAAACCAGCCCGCCACCTGACGCTGGCTTCGCCCCCACACCTTCAAAGCGACGGCCTCATACTTCTTTGGGAAAAGCAGGGAGATGGCGCGGTCCACGGACTTCTCCTCAATGGAAAGGAAAATCGCGATGGAGATGACGAAGATCATGGAAAAGAGGCCCCCGAATACGGTTGAAAGGCCCGAAACGGCACTGGACCCAAGCTGCTGAATGCTCCCGCCCACCGCATCCAGAAAACTTTGAAAGTCAGAGAACGCCGTGATCCCGATTCCCTGCAAAGGAGGGGCTAGAGTTTCAAAGTACTGAGGGAAGAGCGCGGAAAAGCGCTGAATCTCTTTAAGAAAGAAGGGGGCCGAACTATAGATAGTGAAGGCAAGGAACGCAAAGAGCATAGAGTAGACCAGGACAGCGGCCAGGGTTCTGGGAATCCGGCGTTTGCAAAGAAAATCAATGACCGGGTCAAAGACCACCGAAATGACAAGAGCGAAAAGTACCCAGACCAAGATGTCCTTGATCAGAAAAATCACGTACAGGCCAAAAGCGGCAAGCGCAAGCTTGAAGATTGTGGGCCACGTGATATCAAGGGAACCGTACTGAGAAACCATTACAGCTTGAGAATAGATTGAAACTCGGAGGAGTCCTTGAAGGGACCCAGGACCGCAAGATTCAGGTTCTCTGAACGGAAGACGTCGCTCGCGACCCTGTGGATGTCAGACCTCCTCACGCTATCTATCATATCATACATCTCTTGGAGGCTGTACGTCCTGCCTTCCAAAAGCTGCTGGAGGCCAAAGGCGGTCGCCTTCCGGTCAGAGGACTCCAACGCCAAGGCCAACTTGCCCTTCGTGTTCTCTTTCGCCTTTCTGAGTTCTGGGGCCGTCACCCCGCGAATCGCTACCCGTCGGTACTCCTTGAGGATTGCTGACACCGCCTTCACTGCGTTTGCATTCCTTACCCCCGCCTGCGTCATTACGAACCCAGTATCCGGATTGGAGTCAGACTGGGTGGAGACATAGTATGCCAGTCCAAGGCGCTCTCTGATCTCAATAAATAGACGGGAGCTCATCATGCCTCCCAAGATCACGGCCAGGAGATCCTGGGCGAAGCGATCCTTGTGGAATAGATTATACCCCCTCACCCCGAGGGCAATGTGGGTCTGGTCGGTCTTTCTGTACTCTGAGAGCACGTTGGGATCTGTCTGAAACTCCACGACCTCGGGCTTCGCGCGGGGGGATGAAGAGGGAACGGCACGAAAAGCGCGCTTGACCTGGGCCGCGGCTCCCGAACGCCCGAGGTTCCCAGCAATGCAGACCACGGTATTGCTGGCGACGTACTGCTCTTTCATGTACGAGGTGAGGTCATTTCGGGACATGGCTTGAATACTTTCTTTCGTGCCAGCAATATCCCATCCGGCGGGCTGGTCTCCGTAGAGAAGGCGCTGCCACATACTCTCAATGTGCATCATGGGGGCGTCCCGCCTCATATTCTGCTCTTCTATGATCACCCCCTTCTCTTTTTCCACCTCTCGGACTGGGATCGTGGAGTGAAGAAAGATATCTGAGACCCAATCAATGGCGAGCTTGATATGCGCTCTGTCCACCTTGGCAAAGTATCCTGTGCACTCCTCTGAGGTGAAGGCGTTGAACACGCCGCCCACAAGATCCAAGGGCTCTGAGACAGCAATCGGGGTCGGGCGCTTCTTCGTTCCCTTAAAAAACATGTGCTCTAAAAAGTGGGAGAGGCCGGACTCTTTCCTCGTCTCATGCTTGGAACCCGTCTTGACCAGCACCAACACGGTGGCAGCCTGCGTACTCGGACTGTCAATCTCAAGAACGGTCACGCCGTTCCTCAAGACGTGCCGCTTATGCTTTGAGGCGCTTTGAGATGACATCTTTCAGTTGGGTTATTTGCACGCGCTCTTGCTCCATGGTGTTGCGATCCCGCAAGGTTACGCTCCCCTGCTCCAATGTCTCAAAGTCCACAGTGACGGCAAAGGGAGTTCCGATCTCGTCCTGCCTTCGGTATCTCCTGCCCACAGCCCCTGTTTCGTCATACTGGCACGCGAAATGCTTTCTCAACTCCTCAAAAATCTCTCTAGCTTTGGACACAAGCTCCGGCTTGTTGCGCAACAGAGGGAAGACCGCAACCTTCACGGGAGCTATCTGGGGCCTGAGATCCAGCATCACCTCCTCCTCTTTCACTGACTTGGTAGTGGTGCTCCTTCCCCCCTTCACGACGCGGTAGGAGTCAAGAAGCAGGGCCAAGAGCAGGCGCTCAATGCCCAGCGTAGGCTCAATGACATAGGGAATGATTTTCTTGCCCGACTCCTCATCAAGATACGAAAGGTCCTTGCCTGATGCCTTCTCGTGCTGTCGCAAATCAAAGTCGGTGCGGTTGGCAACTCCCCCGAGCTCCGACCACCCAAAGGGAAACTCATACTCAATGTCCACGGTACGCTTTGAGTAGTGGGCGAGGGAGTTTTTGGGATGCTCATACCTCCTCAGCTTCTTTGGGTTCAATCCCATATCCACAAAGAACTTTTCCCACTGATCCAGCCAATACTCAAACCATTTCTCGTCCTCGCCCGGGCGCACGAAGAACTCAGCCTCCGCAATCTCAAACTCGCGGGAGCGAAACGTGAAGTTGCCCGTGGTGATCTCGTTGCGAAAGGACTTGCCGATCTGCGCAATCCCGAATGGGAGCTTGAGGCGCATGGACTCTTGCACGAGCTTGAAGTCCGTGAACATAGCCTGCGCCGTCTCGGGCCTCAGGTATGCTGTGTTGGCAGAATCCTCCACGGGGCCCAGGAAGGTCTTAAACATGAGGTTGAAATCCTTGGGCTGCGTGAAGTCGCGGTCTCCGCAATTCGGACACTGATTTTTCTCCTTTGCCTCTCCCTGACCAACAAACCTGCCGTCCATCATGTGATCAGCCCGAAATCTGGCATTGCAGGTCTTGCACTCAATGAGGGGATCAGTGAAGTTCTCTAAGTGTCCTGAGGCCTTCCAGACCGCAGGGTGCATGATTATGGCAGCATCAATGAGCACCATGCTGTCCTGCTCCCGCACAAAGCGCGAGATCCACGCATCCTTGATATTCTGCTTTGTGGCGGCTCCCAGAGGACCGTAATCCCACAAGGCCTCCACTCCTCCATATATCTCAGAAGAGGGGAAGATGAATCCCCTTCGTTTTGCTAATGATACGATGTCTTTCATCTCGTTGTTCATGTCATTGGACACCTCCTCCTCCCTCAACCTGATTCGTCGTGACCCGGGGAGATGAGGAAAAAAGCTGGCGTCCGGTGTAATCGTCCTCAGCGGTAATCCTGGCCTCAGATATAATCTCCAGAGACGTTCCGAGTTGGGAAGCCGTAGGGGTCTGCCTCACCTGGAAGGCAACCGATGGGGCAGGAGTCAGGATGCCGGAAGCCGCCCCCATCCCTCCTACCTCCCATACCACTTCACGCGAAACCGAGTCAAAGACCACCGGGGAACCGATGGGAAAGACGGACCCCGTCATCTCAACTCCCTGGGGCAGACGGGCTCTGACGGTTGCAGAACGAACATCGTTGTACTGATTCTCTGCGCGCCAAAGCACGGTGTATGTTGTCGCCTGACCGACCTGCGGGGGCAGGGGTCCTGAATTAGAGAAGGTGGCGTCCTGATAGTGAACGCTCTGGGTGAGGCCAAGCTCGGAGTTCACCTTTACGTCAAACTCTTCTTTCACGTCTGAGAGTTGGAGTACGGTGTGAATGGCAAAGTTCTTCTCCTGGGGACTTACGATATCCCATCCATCGCGCACCTTGACCGAGAAGGAGACACTTCCTTCCTCTCCCTTGCCGAGAAACCTGAGACTCGGATTGCTCCCCGCCTCCCATATGATGGAAGAGGAGCTCTTAGAAAAACTGCCGTTGGGAGCAACTACCGAAGCTGAGTCCAGAGGACGCCCTGAAAGATCAACCACCAAAAAGAAATTCTCAAAGCTCTTGTCTGAAACGTTCTTAAAATATATCTCGTAGTTCAGCTGCTCCCCCGGAGACGCTACGTGGGCAACGGATCCATTCACCACCTGCGAGAGAAACAACTGAGGAGCCACAACCTCAACGCCCTTTGTAACTTCCTTGAAGACCGTGAACTCTCCTTCCTTCCAGGTTCCCATGAGTGCCCGGAAGAGCTTGTCGTCTCCCGCGCTTCCTCGAAGCACGCCCTTGACGGAGATACGCCCCCCGTCAGCGCGGTTCAAAAGCGGGAGCGCCCACTCGTTTTCAGATAGGGAAACGGGGGTAGAACTCTGAAACTCAAAGCTGTCCGGGTACTGCAGTTGGATTCTGAGGTCGGAAAGCGGGTAGTCAATGTTGGAGAAATAGTTCAGGGAAAACTCAATCTGCTGATCAGACGGGGCTCGGGAGGGAACATCCATTTCAAAGGTCAGGGGGACAAAGGTGATGGTGCTGACAAAGATGGTCTTGGACCTAAAGGTGGCCGTCAGGTTGCGGGGGGTATAGGAAAGCTCGGCTGCGGCCTCCAGGACTTCCTGCTCTGCGCCAAAGAGCCGGCCCGCAAAGTCATGGCTTCCCTCCTGCCCAGGATAGATGTCATCCACCTCAATGTTTTTTCTCAAGGCTCCCCCCTCCTTTGGAGCGCTGCCTTTGGGGAACTCAAAGGAGAGACGCACATTTTCCAGCGCCGCGTTCCCATTATTCTTGAAGGTCACCTTGTACGTTATCTCTTCCCCTGCCTCCACTTCCTTTGGAGCAAGCACCTCCAAACGCACGACGTCTTTTGAATATGAGTTGCGCTGCCATATGAAAACACCCATCCCAAAAAGCAGGATAATGGCTCCGAGTGCAAAGACGAGAGATGTTTTCCGTGTCATGCCTCCATTATTGCACAACTTCCTTCACATACGAAAGGTAGGCCTCGGAGATCTCTCCGAGGCCCTTGTGGTGGAATGAGGTCTGAGACAAAAGACCCGGGGTACCGTTGAGAAATGTCCTGACGGCCGAGAAAACCTCTGCTGGTACAAGGGTGTCGGGGTTTTTGCAGCAGGCAGAACACCTGAATCCTCCGTTCTCAGCATCCAGAGCGGCGGGGCCCCCGATAGGGAGACCACAGAAGACACACGAGGAAACCTTTAGGGCGTACCCCAAAATCAAAAGTATCTTCCAGAGGAAGTAGTAGTAGAGAAGCGGGGAGTTTGAGATGGAGGCGGAGAGACGGAAGAAGCACTCCTCTAAGAGCAGCCACACTTTCTCATCGGGCTCCCCTTCCCGCATCATCGCATCCGTCAGCTCAACTATGGCTCGCGCGGTCCTCTGGCGGGACAAGTTCCTCTTAATGCTGGGAAAGCGATGAGAAGATACGGCATCCGTGATCCTCATCGTCCTGACTTCCACGAACTCCAGGGTGGAGAGCGAAAGAGGCTCCAATCCTCCCCTGAGCTTTGAGGTAATCTTATGCTCTCCCCCTGCCCTGAGAACAAGCTTGCCAAAATCTTTTGTGAACACCACACAGAGAGAATCGGCCTCCCCTCTGAGGTATTTTGTGAGAATGTAGGCCTGCGTCACGTGCCTCCTCATGCAGCTCGTCTCATATGAAGGCCCAGACGGTTTCCGTCAACCGTGAACTCCTCTTCAATATCAAATACCAGTTTGGGCCGGTCTCCTGCTCTCAGGTCAGCCACCCGAAGCTGGTGGCGGATACTCTCGGCGTTCTCTTGTATCATCGTGGTAAGCCGGGAATCCCCATCATACCAGAGCTCTACTTTCTCTGAGGGCTTGTACCCGGCCCGCTTGCGCATGTCCTGAATACGGCGGAAGAGCTCTCTGAGCTGTCCCTCCGCCTTGAGGACGGGCGTAATAACGGTATCAAAGCGAACGTCGGACCCCAGCGAAGAGAGGTGAATCAGCTTTTTCACATTGAGCTCTTCAGCAATAATCTCTGCAACCTCGAGCGAGAAGCGCTCTCCGGAGCTCAGGGATGCCAAGGGCTGCCGAACCTTGATGCTGTGGCGCGAGCGCTGGCTCAGCCCCCTTTGTACCACGTCTCGGGCCCTCTCCATCTCTTGTTCCAGCTTGACGTTCAAATAGGCCCCAGCTTCCTTTGGCCAACGGACCCAGTGCACGCTTTCTTGCTTTTGAGATAAGGACCGGTACATGAAATCAGACAAAAAAGGAATGAAGGGGGCCGCAAGACACGAAATCTCCTCCAATACCAGTCTAAGGGTTGAGGCTGCTTCCCGGAGCTCCTTTTGGGAGCTCGGGTTCTGGAACCTGGAACGGGAGCGCCTGACGTACCACAAAGATACGTCGTCAATGACAAATCTCTCCAGCGCGCGGGCAGCACCCGTGATGTCATAGGTATCCATCTGGAGAGTCATCTCGTTTCGCAAAGATTGAAGACGGGAAAGGATCCATCGATCCAACACGTGGGAACTTTTTGAGACACGGAGGCCTTCTGGCTTATATGTTTCATAGAAAAGGTATGAGTTCCAAATGGTCAGGATGAACTTTCTGATCGTGAGCTGAATTTCCTGTTCGGCAAAGGGCTTAGAATCCCCGGGTGAGGAAGCCGTATAGAAGTGCCAACGAATTGCGTCAGCCCCATAGCGAGAAACAGCCTCCCAGGGATTCACGATGTTTCCCTTGGACTTTGACATCTTCTCTCCATTCTCATCCATGATGTGCCCCAAGGAGATGACGTTCTTGTACGGGGTCCCCTTCCCCAGAGCCGTGGCAACGGCTAAAAGGGTGTAGAACCAGCCCCGCGTCTGATCAATGGCTTCTGTGATGTAGTCGGCCGGGAACCATGTCTTCCCATTAATCGCCGCCTTGTTCTCAAAGGGGTAGTGGAGCTGGGCAAAGGGCATGGCTCCCGAGTCAAACCAGACATCAACTACTTCCCTCACCCTCCTCATCTCTCCTTTCGTGCAGGAGTCACACGGCAAGACAACGCTGTCTATGTACGGACGGTGCAGGTCAAGCTCCATGTCGTCATTATAGGGAAGCTGATGGAACTCGGCCTTTCTCCACTCTGCGGTTTCAGGATCATGCGCCTTCCAATATTTTGCCGCCTCATCACGGCTCAAGCCGCGGACGGCCACCTCCATGAGCGAGATGACTCGCTGATGGGAAACCAAAAGAATATTTTTCCCGTGATACTGCTTTTCAAGCTTCAAGAGCAACCGGTACACCCTTTTTTCAACGTCGCGATAGCTTTCCCCTCCGGGGGCTGAAAGCTCAAATCTCAAACGGTAGTGCTCAGACGGCGTCTGGCTCTCCCGTCTCCAATATGCGGCAACCTCGTTGAGCGGTTTTCCGTTGAGTTTACCAACGTCAATCTCACGAAGAGCCTTCTCAATCCTTGGCTTGATACCAAGCTCTGCCCCAAGAATCTCTGAGGTCTCTCTCGTGCGCATAAGGTCTGAAGTCAAGATGACATCTATCTTCTTTTTCTTGAGTTCTTGAGCAGCCTTCCTGACCTCGCGCCTTCCTTTTTCCGTCAGGTGAAGTTCCTTTTTCTCGGGCCAGCAGGAGATGATGTTGCCCTTGAGCTCCTGACGCTCTGAGTGGCCGTGGCGCATGGTAAAATACGTATTCTGAGACACCTGCCTCTCTGAAAGCTCGCGGAGGGATCCTATGACAACATGCGCTCCGCACTTCGCGCACTCCCAGATGGGCAAGGGAGTTCCCCAGTACCGGTCGCGGGAAAACGCCCAGTCCTTCACCTCAGCTAGCCAAGAGCCAAACCTTCCCTCTTTAATGTGCGAAGGCACCCAGTTCACCTTACTGTTATTGAAGAGAAGTTGATCCTTGAGGCGACTCATGGCAACAAACCAGGACTCCTTTGCGTAGTACAGAAGTGGCGTTGAACACCTCCAGCAAAAGGGATACTCGTGTTCAATCTCTTCTTGGTAAAGCACATGCCCCGACTGCTTGAGATGCTGGATGATGGATAGGTTGGCATCCATCACGCGGATCCCGGCCCACGGCGCGACATCGCTCGTGAACTTCCCCTCACTGTCCACCAAGTGCAGCATGGCAAGGCCCTCTTTTTTCCCCAGCTCAAAGTCATCAACTCCATAGGCAACGGCAGTGTGCACAATACCGGTTCCCTCTTGCATAGAGACAAAGTCAGCTGGGACAACCTCCCACACCTTTTTGCCTTCCTCGGGCTTGCCAAAGCGAAAGAGTGGCTCATATGTGAGTCCCACAAGCTCCCTGCCCACAAAGCGCTCAACAACCTCTGCATTCTCCCCGAACACCTGCGACACACGCTCTTTTGCAACCACAAAGTTCTTCCCATCTTTTTTGACAAGCGCGTATGAGACCTTTGGGTTCACGGCCAGGGCTACGTTTCCAGGCAGAGTCCATGGAGTCGTGGTCCAGGCAACAAGCGATGTGCCCACAGGAATATGTGCCTTCCCTTTAACGACCCGGAAACTCACGTACACGGAAGTATCCTTCACGGTCTTGTACCCCTGGGCAAGCTCGTGGGAAGAAAGAGAGGTGCCGCACCTCGGACAGTATGGAACCACTTTGTAATCACGGTACAGGAGCTTTCTGTCCGCAAACTGTTTGATGATCCACCACAACGATTCAATATACGGTGTCTCGTAGGTAATGTAGGGATGATCTGTATCCAGCCAGAATCCGATTCTCTCCGTCAGCTTCTCCCACTCTCCCTTGAACTTCCACACTGAGTCCCGGCACTGCTTGTTGAAGCGAGCAATCCCATACTCTTCAATTTCTTTCCTTGAGGTGAGACCGAGCTTTTTTTCAATCTGCAGCTCCACGGGAAGCCCGTGTGTATCCCACCCCGCCTTGCGCTCAACCAGAAATCCTCGCATGGTCTTATACCTCAAAACCACGTCCTTGAAGGCCCGGGAGAGGACATGATGGAGTGCGGGCCCCGCGTTTGCCGTTGGAGGGCCTTCGTAAAAAACAAAGCGGGGAGAGCGCTTCCGTTTTGAGAGGGATTTCTCAAAGGCCTTCTCCTGCCGCCATCGGGCGAGCATTTGCTCTTCCAGTTTTGGAAGATTGAGTTCCATATGAAACAAGGTATCACGGAGAACCCCTTTTTTCAATTGAGCTACATGCGCTCTGGCGCCTCAATGCCGAGGAGAGAAAGGGAGGTTTTGAGAATCTGGGCCGTGGCCGCCGTGAGGCAAAGCCGGAAGTCCTTTGCCTCCTTGCTCTCGGCCTCCAGCACCCGGTGCTGCTGATAGAAGTGGTTATATGCCTGAGCCAAGCTGAAAGCGTACGAGCACATAAGGTTCGGAGAAAAGCGCTGGCTTGCCAAACGAGCCTGGAGAGGAAACCCCTGAAGAATTCTCAAAAGTGAGGTCTCCGCTGGTGAAATGTCTTTGTAGGAAGAGCTTCTGGGCGTCCTTGCTTTCCCCAGGATGCTCTGGCACCTCGCATGCGTGTACTGAATGTAAGCTGCCGAGTTGCCCCTCAGATTGAGAATCCTATCCCATTCAAAAACGATGTCCTTTCTTGGGTGCTGGACCAGGTCGTTGTACTTCACGCCGCCGATTCCGACCATACGGGCAACTTCTTTCTTCTCATACTCATCAAGTCCGCCTGTCGCCGATCCCTCAATAATCTCTTCCGCCCGCTCAATGGCATCTTCCAGCACCTCTTTGAGCTGAACCGTCTTGCCGCGTCTCGTTGAGAACTTCCCCTCCTTCGTCCGGTACAGCCCGTGTCCCACATGAAAAAACCCTTCTTCTTTTGCCCACCCCAACAACTCCACCGTGCGGAAAACCTGCCTGAAGTGTAGGGATTGTTCGGCCCCCGTTTCTATAACGACAAAATCGGGCTCCCATTTCTTCAATCGGTATCGGGCCGTCGCAAGGTCGCGAGTGAAGTATGTGCTCGCTCCATCCGACTTTCTCAACATAGCGGGAGGCATATCCTCAAACTCCACAATAAGCGCTCCTTGGCTCTCTTTGGCAATGCCTTTCTTCTGCACCTCCTCAATGATCCCGGTAAGGTCTTTCTCAAAAAACGCCTCACCAAGGGCATGGTCTATGCGAACCCCGAGCAGGCTATATATTTCGTCAAACTCCTTGAGGCTAATCCTGCGCGATGCCTCCCAGATTTCGCGAGTAGACGTGTCCCCGTCTTCCAAACGCTTGAAAGCAGCTCTCGCATCGTCTCTCAGCTTCTCATTGTTCTCTGCCTGAAGGTGAAACTCCGTATAGAGACGCTCCATCTCCTCCACGCTCAAGTTGAGGAGGAAGTGCTTCCGTTCGGAATCCGACTTCCCTTCAAGTACCCGCTCTATTTGGTAGATCAGCGCGCCGAACTGTGTTCCCCAGTCCCCGAGGTGATTGTCTCCAATCGTTCTATTCCCCTGAAAGGAGAAAAGATTGTATATCGCCTGCCCGATGATGGTGGACCTCAGATGCCCGATGCCGAATCTTTTTGCAATGTTCGGGCTTGAGTACTCAACGACAATCTTCTTTGACTCAGAACCCTTTCCGTATCTCTCTTTCTGCTTGAGAATCTCGGCCATCTCAACAGCCAGACGATCAAGCGAAACACTCATGTTCAAAAATCCCGGCTGCGCCACCTGGACAGGGTGTTTGAGGGCGCCGGCGATAAGATGGGCTGTCTCCTGCGGGCTCTGCTCCGTGAGCTTTGAGAGGCGAAGGGCAATGTTGGTTGAGTAGTCGCCATGCTCGGGAATCTCCGGAACCTCAACCTCAACCTCGGGCAGATCGCCTGCGGAAAGCTTTCCTTGTTTTTGAAGGAGAACGAGCGCTTCCTCTATCTCTTCCTTGAACTCATCTGCAATCATATTCCCTTTCAGTTTATCGTATTTGACCCTACAATGGAACAATGAAGATTTTTGCTGAAAATAAAAGAGGGGCATACGGATACGAGATATTAGAACGCATGCAGGCGGGCATCGTTTTGCTGGGCCACGAGGTAAAATCGGTCAGAATGGGAAGATTCCAGCTGGCCGGCTCCTATGTTGTGCCCACACGGGGAGAGCTCTGGCTCGTGGGAGCCACGATTCCTGCATATCAGCCAAAGAACACGCCCGCTGACTACGACCCAGGGCGCTCAAGGAAGCTTCTTGTGCACAAGCGGGAGATGAAAGGACTCATGGGCAAGAGCAAGGCCCGTGGCTTGACGATGATACCCTTGAGGGTGTATAGTGCTGACCACGGCACCATCAAGCTTGAGTTCGCCTTGGCGCGGGGAAAGAAGGAACACGACAAGCGCCAAACCATCGCAAAACGTGAGGCAGAACGAGAGATGAGAGCCGCGCTCAAGAACCGCTAAGACACGGGGGCGAGCGCATTGACAGGATGGGAAGCTGCGTGTGCAAGCTGAGAGCCCCGATCTCTCACAAATCAAGTGGGGCCACATTATCTGGCAACATATTCGGCCGACAACCGGCCTTAGCTGTAGCGTAAGCTTACGGCCGTCTCCTGACCGATTCTCGATAGGTCAAAGAGGCGTCACGTTTCGAGAAACGACGGTGAAAATCTGGTCCCGACTCACCGCCGCATAAGGGACCGCAGGAATGGAGATTTCGTCGGGCCTTGACTCCGTTCCTTACCAGGCCCGACTACGCTTGAAGACTCACGAGGCCTACTCATGCTGGACGGGAGCTCATCCTCCCCGCCTCCACCAAAGCACGTCTTGAATAAACGCATTCCAATCAACAATCAGATACGAGCCGCCGAAGTTCGCTTAATTGACGAAGACGGATCCCAGCTCGGCGTCCTCAAGCTCTCAGACGCCCTCAAGATCTCCCTGGAACGAGGGCGCGACCTTATCCAGGTGACGGAGAAAGTGGTTCCGCCGGTATGTAAGATCGGCGACTACGGAAAGTATCTCTACCAACAGGAAAAAAAGGGGCGTGAAACCAAAAAGCGCCCAGGAGGAGATCTCAAGGAAGTGCGCCTCACCTACACCATGTCCCCCCACGACATTGAAACGAGGGCTCAAAGAGCAAAACAGTTCTTGGACAAGGGAGATCGCGTGCGGGTCACGCTCCCTCTCAGAGGACGGCAAAAGGCACTGGAGGGATACGCGAGAGGAAAGATGAAAGGATTCCTTGACTCCCTCACAGAGCAGATGAAGATATCCTCTGAGGGAGAGATCAAACGGGAACCCAGGGGGCTGAGTATCATCATCAACAAAGGATAATGGCAAGATCGGCTAAAACGAGAAAATCGGTCTCCAAGCGCTTTAAGTTCACCAAGTCAGGAAAGGTGATGCGGCGAGCTTCGGGGCAGGATCACAACCTTTCAAAAAAGTCAGGCAGAGTTCATCGTCTCTCAAAAAAGTGGGTTGAGTTGTCAAAACCAGAAGCAAAGAAAATGAAAAAGGCATTGAAGGCATAACCATGGCACGAGTCAAACGGGGAACAACCGCGCACAAACGGAGAAAGAAGGTTTTAAAGGCCGCAAAGGGATTCAAGTGGGGAAGAAAGTCCAAGTACCGTCTCGCCAAGGACGCCCTCTCCCACGCCTGGCAGTACGCCTTCCGTGACCGGAAAGCCAAGAAGCGTTCCTTCCGCCAGCTTTGGCAGGCAAACATCGGAGCAGCTTCCAGGGCCGAAGGCATATCGTACAGTCGCCTCATCTCCCAGCTCAAGCAGCACAAGATCGGGCTGGACCGCAAGATTCTGGCCAAGATAGCTGCTGAGCGCCCAACGGTCTTTCAAAAGATCGTGGAAGAAGCAAAGAAATAACAAAAGCTCCGGATCAACCGGAGTTTTTGGTTACCGTATGGCTCCCTCTTTTCTGAGGATACGCTCCTTCTCTCCGCTCCCGCCCCGGTACCCTCCAATCTTTCCGTCAGACCTCACTACGCGGTGACAAGGAACCTCGGAATCCGTATTCTTGTTGAGCGCGGAGCCGACCGCCCGGAAAGCGTAGGGGTGTAAAATGAGGTCAGCTATTTCTTTGTAGGTTCTCGTCTGTCCACTCGGAATCTTTTTGACCTCTTCATACACCTTTCTTTGAAAGGAAGTCGTGCGCTTTTTGAAGAATGGTTTTTGCATTTTGAAACTTAAGGTGCGCCAAGGCATCGGCATACGGGACCCAGGCATACCCAATGTGTTCATGGGAAACATCGACCCTCCTTCCCTTCGCTCGTACGAGGTAGAAGATGACGGTCTTGAACACCGTCCTGCCTTCAGAGCGGAAGTGGTACGAGATGGGCTCGCGAAATCCCTTGAGCGCGCTTACGGAGACAAGCCCCGTCTCCTCTTGCACTTCGCGTCTCATGGTTTGGTCTTCCGTCTCCCCCGCCTCCACGTGTCCCTTGGGAAAATCCCAGTACTCCCGCTTCGCATGAATAGAGGAAGGATAGCGCAGGAGAAGAAAGTGTGTTTCTCCCCTGATATTCGTCATCACCACAGCTCCCACTGATTTTTCCTTTGGCATCTTTACATTATATCCCAATTGTCATTTTTCAAACATGCGAGCCACCTTCACAACCATCTTTCGCACCAACATGCCGAGTCCGAAGTGGGCAAGGAACAGGAGCCCCAGGAGAGCAACGGAAAGTTCGGCGATTCTGGTAATGAGAGCAAAAGCAACTCCGACCGTTGAGGAGCTCCCAATCATGCCAAAGGCAAACGCCTGGAAGACCTCGTGGAGACCGAGAGAGGCCGGAATGGGTATAAAGAGCGAGGCATAATAAAAGGAGGTAATGCCAAGTGCCTGCAGAATCCCAGGGCTCGCCCCAAGAAAAGAGATGAGCATCCAGGTACGCAGGAGGGCGGCGCAGGACTTGCCGACCGAAAAGAAAAGGGAGCTCCAGAGAAACGGGTTACTAAAGCGAAAGAAGCGAAGGACCTCGCGCTCAGTATCCAGGGCCCCGTTTCGTCCCTTGAGCTGGAAGAGTCCCCTCAGGACGCTCTTTTCTTTAAAGAACAGGAAGCCTACCGCCCCCAAAAGAAACACGGCCACTCCCAGGATCCAAAAGAGGAATATAGGAGGAGTCCCGGCATAGAAAAAGAAGAAGGTAATCCCCGCTATGACCACCACGGCGTATGTCAGTATTTCGAGCACTCGCTCGACTACAACTGAGGCAAACGTCTGAGAAAACGGGGTGTCCGTCTGTTCCGCCGCCGCATACGCCCTGAAGGCCTCACCTCCAAAAATCGCCATGGGCGTAAGAAAGGAGAGCGAGAACCCTCCGAGATAGGCGACAAAGAGCGGAAGGATGGATACTTCTTTTTTCTGACTCCTCAGCACCTCCCGCCACCTCAAAGTTCCAAAAAACAGCATCAGGAGAGTTGCTGCAACAATAAGAAGAAGGCTGGGAATCGGAAGCTCAAAAAGCGAAGAAGAAATCGCCTGCCATCCGATCTGCTTTACCGTCCAGACAAAGAGGACGGCCCCCACAAAAAGCGAGAGAAGAAACAAAAGACCTCGTTTCATATACCCATACAGTATACCCCAACCGGGAATTTTCAAAAGGGGATACTACTTCTTACGCCTCAGCTCTTCTTTCTCGATCTCCCGGAGAAACTCCTGAAGCGTTTTATCGTGGATAACCTCGTCTGCGTGTTCCCACCACGGCATAGTAGGAAATCTTTTATCAATCTCCCACGCCTCAAACGCCTCCAGCAGGTTCTCGGCCCGGTCCACCTGATTCACGAACTTCGCCTCCGGACTTTCCAGCTTTTGATAATCACACCACGCTCGCTCCATGTCTCGCCTTACCCTTTCTGGAAGCTTTCCGATCAGCTTTTTTAACGCTGCATACTCCTTGCGGAAACGGTCCTTAAAGCGCTTCTCTTTCTGTTTGATGGTGAGGCGGCGCCACCTTTTCGCTACGTCGTACTTCTCTTTCGCCGAAGCCGCCTTCCCGTTACTAAAGAGCCCGTCGTAAGGCGTGATGTCCCCCGTGTACACTTTGCACAAATCATGGACCAAAGCTATCTTGAGCGCCTGCTCCAGATTCATCCTCCTGCCCTGCCCGAACACCCAAACCATGATCGCGAGGCGGAGTGTGTGATCTGAGGCGCTGTCGGCATTCTTGTACCCGTACAAAAGAACGCCCTGACGCTGAAGATGCTTGAGCTCTCCCACTTTCTGCAAAAATGCGAGAGTGCGCTTCATGAAAAATCACGCGCAATCTCCTGTTCTAACTCCTCAGCCGTCTTCACGTATTTTAGTACACTCTCCACCTCCTCTTCAATCTCGAGAGGCAGTGTCTCGCCCCGCACAAGCTCCTGTACAACGTAGAGACGGCGCAGGTTTCCTTTTTGGAACTGACAATTCCATTTGATATACGCGAGCTCGCTCAAGGTGCCGGCCGAGAGTCCAACGCAGACACAGAAATCGGGCTCAGATACCACCTTGTAGTTCGTCTCAAACCAACTCGGTTCCTCCATCACTTCGTCAGCATACCCAACGTGGGCTTCAGCGTGCGCGTTTGGCCACGGGTGCCCGCTGGCAGGGAACAGCACAACGAGCTTCACTCCCTTATTCTCGCGGTACGAAGAGGCAACGTTGTACAACATTCCCCTGTCACTGTTCACCCACAACTCAGCCCCAGAACGCGCGAGGGTGGATCCGATGTGTTGTGCGCGTTCTTCAAAAAAAGACTCGGGCTTGCCCGTCAACCTCGTCAGCTTCTCCATATTCGTAGGACCTATAATGCCAACTCTCAAAATCATGGATGTGTACAAGGAAACGTGCCCTGAGAAACCAAGGGCTCCGTCCCTAAACCGCGTACGCGATCTTCTTTATTTTGTATATCGTCTGCTTCGGGGAAGACACCGCAACTTCGTCTCCAATCTTAGAATTCATGAGGGCCGCCCCAACGGGAGATTCGTTTGAAATCCGCCCCAGGGAAGGATTTGCTTCCAGGGTTCCCACAATTTCAAACTCGTCAACTTCTCCGTTGTCTACTTCAACCGTAATCCGAGCCCCCAAGTGAACCTCAAAACGCTTCTCTCCGACTGGAGGAGCAATGATCTCAACATTCTTTAAAATAATCTCGTACTCGGCAAGACGCGCCTCTAGGATGGAGATGTCCTCTTGAAAGGCGAGGTACTCCGGGTTGACCTCTTCTGATTCCCAGGTCGAAGGGACCTCGCCTGAGGTCTTCGTCTTCTTGAACTCGCTCAAGCGCTCAAACTCCTGCCTGATCTTCTTGAGGCCTTCTGGAGTCAGGTAGTATGTTCCGTGTGTTGATGAAACGTTGTTCATATGGGTTGAAAAAGGCGGATTCGATCCGCCAGATTCGTTGCTTGACTGAGATAGGAGGGCTACAAAAGCAACAAATCCGGTCGGGCCATAAATACCAACTTCCAAGATGGGAACCTTTTGTTGTTTCTTGCCATCTTCATCGTGGTATATCAGTATACCGCCACAAAAAACCCTGTCAATACTACAGCAAGGCGCCCTGGGAGGCCGATGTTCTGTCTTCATCCTTCCCGAAAATCCGTATGACCCCATACTCCCCATCATACCCCGGCTCAACCCTCACTTTCCCTTCTCTCACTCTCATGATGCCCTCTGCGACCTCGGGAAGGGCAATCTTCCTAAGCTCCTGTTCCTCAATGTCCAAGAGAACCTGAAACTCGGAGGTGAAGAGCGAGACAAGACGCTCATACTCTTTGACAACCTGTTTTGTTCCGGTTCCCTGGCCCATCGCGTCAGCTATGATCTCCCCTAACGGAATCATACTCTTGTAGGGAACGGCGCCCGCGGGGCGGGCCCCTTCTTTTCTGTCAGCTAACTCATCAACGCGGTTGAGCACTCCGATAGTCAGGGGCTTGCCGCATGAAGGACAGATATTGTTCCTTGCTTTGGACTCTACCGGAGAAAAACGCTGGTGACAGAGACGGTGGCCATCATAGTGATACTTGCCCTCCTCGGGAAAGAACTCTACCGTGTACGAAAATCCCTTTCTCGTCTTTATCACCTCAACTATCGCGTCGTAACTGAGAGCGTCAAGGTCAAAGACATTGGCCTCCCTCCCAATCTTGGGCAGAGAGTGCGAGTCCGAGTTACTGAGCAGGGTTATGTTGTCTAAAGCGGAAAGGCGCCAGTTCATTGCGGGATCGGAAGATAAACCCGTCTCAATGGCGTAGATGCGCGGAGTGAGGTCTTCAAAGCACTCCTCTAGCGAGTTAAAGCCCGATTTTGAGCCAAAGACCGAGAACCATGGAGTCCAGGCGTGAGCCGGCACCACGAGACAGCGCTCGTCTGCCGCAAAAACAATCTTGGCAACCTCCAGAGCATCCAGGCCAAGAATCGGCCTCCCGTCTGACTTCAGGTTTCCCCTCCAGCCCAGTTCGGCGTTGATCTTTGCGACCGCCTCGAGAGAAGGAGCAAAGAGGAGAAGATGGATTCTTCTCACCGCTCCTCCTTTTGAATAGATGCAGGAAATCTCCGTGGTGAGAATGAACCTGGTCGCCCTTGTGCTCCCTCTGAGCCTGTAGAGTCCGGGCTCCGCCTCCTCCAGCTTGCTCTTGAGCTCTGAAAACCAAACAGGGTGAGTGAAGTCGGCCGAGGAAATGACGGAGATCCCCTTTTTCTCCGCCCACTCGTCCAATCCCTCCAGGTTCATGGCCTTGGAGGTTGCTCGAGCGTACTGTGAGTGAATATGAAAATCACAGATCGTCCTCATGATCAGAGCAGTTTGATCCCTACAGAAGCAACCTGACTCCCGGCAAAAATCGCAACTCCCGCAAACAAGCTCCAGGCCGCCAGATTGAGGGTTCTTGACACGGCGTCAGGAGGCAGGACCGAGTTGATCTGGTCCCCTATGACAGAGCCAATCTGCTGTTCCAGACCTCCTGAACCTCCGCTCCCGGTTTCCTGAACTGCCACCTCAAAGAGCTGAGGCGCCTGGGTCCCGCCAGTAAAGACGAGATACGAATACCAGAGGGTAGAACCGATAACCGCTAATCCTACGACGATGAGAAGGACTCCAGCAATGCGAAGTGGGTTCATACGAAAATGCGCGTAAATACTGATTTTTGATACCCCGGAATTTCAGCCAACGTGAAACGATTTGCCCACTCCCACCGCTCCTTCGCATCTAAAAATCCCTCCAGATCCTGCTCAAAGTTTGTAAGCTCGGTAAGCTCCGACTCGGCTCTCGCCTCCCCCCACTGGTGATTGCAGGATTCGTGGCCTCCCTGGGGCCTGTGGTTTCCATACTTTGCCGTGATCCTCGCCTCGCACCCCAAGCACAGCTGGTACTGGTCAATGCGCAGAATCCATCTCCCGTCCGCTTCTATCCCTCTCTCCTTTCTTAAAGCAGCAAGGTATGCCGCTGTCTGAAGGCGGTGCTGCCTCGTCACGGCTGATGTCGTTTTGACATCAACAACACCGAGGCGTCCTGCGACCTCAGCTACCATATCTATGGTTCCAGCGTACCCTTCCTCAAAATCAACAACCCTCACCTCAACATCCTCTTCTGGGTTCAAAACCCGACAATGGCTCTGCTCCATCCACGAGCGAAATGCATCCAGGGATATCCTCGTAGCATCTTCTTCTTTTTCTTCCTCGCCCTTGAGCATGCGCTCAACCCCCTCGTGTACTTCGCTACCCCACTGAGCGGAGTACTTCAACCTGTGCTCAAGGTACGAACTTCTGGAGAGGGACTGGGAAGTGATGGCCGTCACTCTCGGCAGCCACATGCCATCAATCTCGTATCCGTATCGTTCCTGGAATCCCTTATCCACGGTCCTTTTTGATAATGGTCTTATAAACATTCTCTAAGAAGTCTCCTCCTGCATACCCGACGACCAGCGCCATGGCCCATGTAAGGTCAGGAGAACCCAGAATGTCTGAAGAAAGCTCCCTGACCGCGAGCGCCACCACAAGACCCACCAGGCCCGATGCCGCCATCATGAGCACAAAGTAGGTTGCATTGAAGGGGACTGACTTGTAGGAGTACTGGTGCTTGAGAAAACCCACGAGCCCCCGGATTACCCCTCCCAGAGCTCCGGCCGCAAAGACAAATAACATTGGCATATTAGAGTACGATACCAAACAACGAGCGAATGAGCCACCCAAGACCGTAGGCAACGGAAGCCGCGAGTCCTCCCACCAAGAGAATCTCCAAGCCCCCTTTCCAGGCGGATTCATCGGTCACGAGCGTACGGGCGGCTCCCACAAGAAAAAAGGCAAGGCCCGAGAGGAAGACCGAGATGAGGAACTGATCATGGTCTCCAGTTCCAAGCAGGTATGGGAGTAAGGGAATGAACCCCACCGTCAGGAATGCGGCAAAGGTTGCCATGCCGTGGCGCAGAGGAGACCCATGGTCTTCCCCGTCCTTAAGGCCCAGCTTCTCTCGCACCAAAAACTTCACCCATCTCTGCTTGTCTGCGGCAATGCCTTGAGCTACCTCGCTCGCCGCGGAGGAAGGCACCCCGATCTCGCCCAACAAGAACTCGGTCTCCTTGATCTCAATTTCGGGATACTCTTGAACCTCCCACTCTTCTTTCGTCTTCTGGGCGTTCACGAATCCCCGAGCAGATTTCAAAGAAAGAAAAGATGAGGCCCCCATAGAAAACCCATCCGCCACGAGATTCGCAATGCCCAAAATGATGATGACGGCGGGGGAGAAAAGCGCTCCCGTCGCTCCGGCAACCACGGCAAAGGTCGTCACGATACCGTCGTTTGCTCCATATACAAAATCCGGCACGTAGGTGCCGCGATTGAGACGGTGGAGATTCTCGCTCGCCTCTTTGGCCTTGCCCGCTCGGGCAAGCTCGCCATAACGCTCCTTTCTCGTTTCCTCGCTTAAAAAAAGATCGCGGATCATCGCTCGCGCCAAATCACCTGCCTCCAGTCCTCATAGCTCACAATACCCTGAGCCATGACTCCCCCGAGGAAGCCGTAGAACAAAGAGGGGCCGAACACGAATACATTGAAAGTAAAGGCAAGGGCTAGGATGGCGCCTGACACCAGCCAATGATGGAGGTGTACGCGATATCCCGAAACATCAAAGACGAGGGAGCCAAAGCGCCCCGGCTGCTTTACTGAGGACCCAGAAAAGAACTTGGCTAAAAAGTACCCTGCCAGAAGACTCAGGCCCAGCTCAAGTGAAATAAGCATGGGGACCGCTCCCAAAGACAACTTTGCCATCTTTTTCATAATCTATAGTATAACATAATCATCCTCACTCGGGGAGGGGGAAAAGCCCATATTCCCTGATCTCAAAATCCTTGAACTCCCCTGTGGACTCAGAAAGGGAAACTGCGGCCCCCTTTACCCTGGCAAAGCGCGGACCCTCCCTGATCCAAGAGATGAGGGCGTTGACCGCCTCCTCTGTCCCCTCAGCCACAATCTCCACCTTGCCTGAAAACAGGTTGCGTACCCAGCCCGTAATCTTGAGTTTCCGAGCTTCATTCTGGGTATTCTTGCGATAGGAAACCCCCTGGACAAGGCCCGAAACGATGATGTGGGCCCTGATCATCAGGAAAAGATGTGGAAGCTGCTCCCGGACAATGCCCACAGCGCCAGGATGAGGATGGCGGCAAAGAGCAGGATGGTGAGAAAGGTATCAAGCATATATAAGGGATCCAATGGCTCCAAGGAGCAAAAGGAGAATAAGAGCATATCCGACCTTTGGAGAAAGATGAAGCTGGTACTCGGGCTTGCGGTCCCCTTTCTTGCGGGCCCGCCAGAACAGTACAACAATGGCGCTTCCCTCAATAGCCCCGAGCACGATGCCCACGGACGAGAGTACGGGGATAAACTCCCTGAGCCCAAAGAGGAAGAGGGCGAGCGGGAGCAGGAGGGTCAGGGACAGGGCAAGAGGAACTGAAAGCTTGAAGTCATACCTGAGCGAGTTCTTGAGGTAGTTGCCAAGCACAAGGAAAGAAGCTGCCACGGCAATGAGGCCGAAGGCGGCACCCAGACGGGCCACCCCGTCCCCGAGAATCGGAGACAGAGACGAGAGCGCGTCTTGGCTCGTGGCAGAACCAGTCACGCCGACAACGACAAGCGAGAACACCGCATACAGAGAAACCGTGATAATGGAGGCCCAGACAAGCAGGTTATCTAAAGACCTGCGTTCAGCATCCCGCTTGAAGAGATCTGCAACCTCCGGAATTGCGGACCACCCGGTAAGGGCAAACAGAACAACACCGAATGGGACGAATAAACGAGAGGCATGGAACGACTCAAAGCGAGAAAGGTCAACGTGGGGAAGAGCCGCGACAAGGATGAGAACGAAAATCCCAAGAAGAGCTATGTTCATAAACAGCTCGGCTCGGCTGATGAACTGAATGCCCTTGATTACGAAAAAGGAAAGGGCCGCCCAAAACAATATGGAGGCCCAGAATGGGGAGATTCCAGTAAAAATGCTGAGAAAACTTCCTCCGATGATGGTATAGGCCAGTAAGGCTCCAACTAGTCCAAAGAGTGTAGAGAAGACCACGGGAAGCTTCCCCGCAAGTCCGAGATACCGCCCTGCGTACCCGACTAAGCGATGCCTGCCCGAGGTTCTCAAGCACACCTCTCCGAACATGAGGTGCAACAAAAGCACGGCTCCTCCGAGAATCACAAAGTAGGAAAGAGTAATGAGAACCCCGCTCTGGGCGGTCACGTATGGAAGGGCAAAAATTCCAGCTCCCACAATGGTGCCCACCAGAGTAGACAAAGCAATCGCAAAACCGTGAAAGGTCATTTCACAAAAACACGGTACCCCGCCCTCACCTGAGATCTAACCTTGAGTCCGAGCGACTGGCCCTTCTTGGCTGTCTTCACCTTCTCGTGGTCCTTCTCTAGAGAAGAGACCTTTTGTGAAAGCTTCACCTCCCCTCCCTCAATGAGAAGGGTATCCCCGACCTTCACGGGAGAGGAGAATTTAATTACCGCCACCTTGATCTTGTCAAAGTAGTGGGTGACCTTGCCCACGCGCTTTGGCGTTTTTTTCTTTGCTTCTGGCATACGTTCAGTATACCAGAAATCCGTCTGTGTCCCCAGCAGGACTCGAACCTGCATCTCAGCCTTCGGAGGGCTACACTCTATCCCTTGAGCTATGGGGACAAAAGCAAACTGCTTTGCTTTTGTCGGGCAGTTTCTCTGCGAGCGATGTTTGCTAACAGGCGAACCGCGAGGCGAGAAACTGCACCGGGTCTACTCTCCTATGTATTCCGGGACACTCGAAACAGGCCGCCGCATGACACAACCTGAGCACCCTGCTTTGCAATTTCATCTAAGATAAGGTTCATGCCAATGGAGTCAGAAGACATGTGCCCCGCGACAACAACGTTCACGTGAGCTGCTTCCGCTTCCTTCTTATGGTCTTCTGAAATATGCATGCCAACAACGGTACCAATGCCAGCCTGCGCCATGCGTTCATAGATCTTTGGGGGGCCTTCCGTTCCTCCGGTCATGTCCACGAGAACCTTGCCGCATCTGTTTTCGGGACGGCCGGTAAAGATGCGGGGAGCAACTCCAAGGCGCTCCGCCTCTTGATATTCCCCAACGCCAGAGAGAATCTCCATGAGATCCTCTACGCGTTCCGGATTTCCCTTCGCAATCGCGTCCCGTACGAAAGACGCTGAAATGTTATCTGCCGCCGTATGAATGCACATGAGGTTAACCCCTAAGAGCTTTGCAGCATCCACCGTTCTCCAATGATTTCTTGGGTTAAAAGCTCTCGCAATCTCAGAACTGCGCTCTTTCATCATTCCTTCTCCCACGTTAATGGGAACCCCGTACTGATGGAAGATATCCGCCTGCAGCTCCATGACTTCGTGCATGTCTGCTAAAGCCCTTCCCATGGGATGGTGAGCAATCACGAGATCAATGTCTCCCAGTTCTTTTGCGAGCAGAATCTCTCCTACCTCAATATCAATACCGCACATCACCTTCTTTATTTCCCGGTCATCTGCAACATGAAGAACCCTGGTATCTGAATATGGGTTCGCGAGAGATTCCGTGTCAAATTCCGCCTTCTCATGGCCGGAAAGCTTCTCATATTTCTGCTTCTTACGTTCCAAAAGGCGGGCTACGTATTCATTGGTACGAAAGTCCGCATCAATACCCATCTGGATCGCCTTACTGTAGATGTCTCGTATCTTCATTGCTTTTCTTCTTTGCGGTAACGACCAAGGAGTTCTGAAACAAGCCGCACTTGTTCGGCCTTGTCTCCGACCTCTCTGCGGATCCTACCCTTCTCTTGCGCAATGTGTTTTCTCAAGCTCCTGGGGAGCAGTTTGTGCTTCATAAATGATGTGCTCTTGAATGCTCATGAACCTTCTTTGTGTATCACGATTTTCCCATCGCGTCCAGCTCTTCCCGTATGACGTCCCGATCATCCCAGGGAATCTTTTTTCCTCCCGCAACAGCCATGGAGTCCTCGCTCCCCTTGCCTGTTACCACCACAACGTCCCCTACTTGAGCTAAACTAATCGCTTTTCTGATAGCCTCACGGCGGTCCAGAATCTTCACGGCTCCCTCCTGGGCAACCTCATCCATGATGGCCATTGGGTCTTCTTCATACGGATCCTCATTTGTGACAACAACCTTGTCGCAATGCTCTTGTGCAATCGTACCTAAAACCTTCCGCTTCCACCTGTCTCTCCCTCCGCCGGCAGCTCCAAGAACACAGATAAGTTTCCCCTTCTTTGGCTTGAGGGAAGCATACACCTGTTCTAAGGCGGCCGGGGTAAAGGCATAGTCAACGACCACCCTGAAGGGAGATGAGGCAATCTCCTCCATGCGTCCCGGCACCTTCTCAATGCCTTCTAGAGCTTGCTTGCAGATTTTCAGGGACACTCCTTGAGATCTTGCTGTGGCTATGGCGCACAGGGCGTTTGAGACGTTGAACCTCCCTTGGAGACGAAGACGGAATAAAACACCTTCAACCTCAAAGGAACTCCCTTTCTCGTCTGCCTGAACGTTGCGCCCCACAACCACCTTCTCTCCCTTTGCGGCGTCTATGCCGTATCCCCATTTCTCTTGAGCGGGGAAAGAAAGAAAGTACTCTGCCTCCTTGTCGTTCATGTTGACCACATGAATCCCCGAAATCTGAGAAAAGAAGCTGCCCTTTGCCTCCCGGTACTTCTCGTACGAGCCATGGCGTTCAATGTGTTCTGGGCTCAGGTTCGTGAAAACCGCAACGTCAAAGCCCAAAAAGCGATGGCGATGCTGAAGGATGCCTTCTGAGGTCACCTCCAGCACCGCATACTCACACCCCTGCTTCACGGCTTCCCTGAGAAACCTCTGCACCCTGAGGCGTCCTGGCATGGTCATCTTGAGACGATTGCGCTCTTCAACCCCGCCAACCTCAAAGCGAATGGAAGAAATGGAGGCCGTCTTCTTACCCGAAGCGTTGAGGACACGGGAGAGCATCTCCACGCAGGTTGACTTGCCATTGGTCCCGGTCACGCCAATGAGAGTGAGCTTGCGAGAAGGGAAACCATACAGCAAAGCACCCAGGAAGGCCAGGGTGAGGTGGTATGCACTCAAGCATTGGGGAGGAATAATCCTGCGCAGAAGTTTCATCATGAGTTCAGCATCATATAGATAGAAAAAGAAAGGGGTGCATCTACCGCCGGATTAACTTGAGAGCCAACCCAACCCTCTCTTCTGTTGTGAGTGCTGAATCTACACTGTCTAAGGCCTGCTTGGCCTTCTGGCGAGGAATGCCGAGAGAAACCAGCGCCGTGAGAGCGTCTTCGTCTTCCGGAGCAGCTTTCTTGTCCATACGATCAATCTTGCCCGTGAGCTCCAAGATAACTTTCTGCACCTTCTTTGTGCCAATGCCCTTGATCCCAGCAAAGAAAGAGCTGTCCTGGGCTGCCAAGGCCTTTTTAAAGTCAGTAACGCTTCCCAAAGAGGCCATGGCGAGGGCGGCCTTGGGACCAACTCCTGAGATGTCATTGAGCAGGGAGAAGAGCTGGAGCTGTTCTGCGGATGGAAGACCGTAGAGCTCCAGGGTTTCATCCTTCCTGAGGTAGAGGTGGCAGAAGGTCGTGAACTCAGAACCCTCCCTGAGGCCCTCTGAGGTCTTTGCGGAAAGGAACACTTTGTACCCTACGTTCCCCGTGGAAAGTATGATATAATCAGATGCTTTTAGGAGAATTGTACCTGCCAAATAGGAGATCATACCTCATCATACCATGTTCAAGCTGGTATCAAAGTTCAAAGCCACGGGAGATCAGCCAACTGCAATAGCCGAGCTCTCAAAGAACATTGCCTCGGGGGTTCCCCATCAGGTGCTCTTGGGCGTGACTGGATCGGGAAAAACTGCGACGATGTCGTGGGTTATCGAAAAGGCACAAAGGCCGACTCTCGTGATAAGCCCAAATAAAACTCTCGCGGCTCAATTGTACCAGGAGTTCAAGGACTTCTTCCCTGAAAGCGGGGTCCACTACTTCGTCTCATACTACGACTACTACCAGCCCGAGGCCTACATCCCACAAACCGACACGTACATTCAAAAGGACGCGAAGGTCAATGAAACCATTGACCGCATGCGCCACGAGGCGGTGCAGGACTTAGTGGCCAGAAAGGACGTCATTGTCGTGGCCTCCGTCTCCTGTATATACAACATCGGATCTCCCGAAGAATACCAGGAGGTCTCCCTGGAGATCACAAAGGGTCAGAAGATTACAAGAAGGGAGCTCCTTTCGCATCTCACCTCCCTCCAGTACCAGAGAAATGACATTGATCTTGCTCCCGGTTCCTGTCGTGCCAGGGGAGAAGTCGTTGAGTTTGCTCCCTCCACAGGGAAAGAAGTCATTAGGGTGGAGTTCTCAAAAGACGCCATAGATCGCATCTCAAGAGGAGACGTAAGCCCATCTCCTCGCTTTGAGGAAATCCTGCGGTACCGGGTCTTCCCGGCCAAGTTCTGGGTCACGCCAGAGAACAAGCTTAAGCTAGCGGTCCTCAACATCAGAAAGGAGCTGGAAGAACGCCTAGTAGAACTCAAAGGAGAAGGGAGGCTTCTGGAGGCAGAGCGTTTGGAACAGCGCACCCTCTATGACCTTGAGATGATTGAGGAGGCAGGATACTGCCACGGGGTTGAAAACTACTCTTCTCACCTGGAGTTCAGGGCCCCCGGCGAGCCCCCGTACACGCTCTTGGACTATCTGGGGGATGACTTTCTCTGCTTCATTGACGAGAGCCATCTCACACTTCCCCAGATTCGGGCCATGTCGGCTCAAGACCGCGTCCGCAAGGAGTCCCTTATCACCCACGGCTTCCGGCTTCCCTCAGCAATGGATAACAGGCCCCTCACCTCAGAAGAATTCTTCAAACGGGCTCCCCAGATCGTCTACGTCTCAGCCACACCCGCCAACTTTGAAAAAGAGATCTCAGACCCCTATATTGCAGAGCAGATCATCCGCCCGACGGGTCTTGTGGAACCGGAGATTGAGATCCGGCCGACCGTAAACCAGATGCAAGACGCCATTGAGGAAATCGCCAAGGTAACACTACAAGGTCAGAGGTCCCTGCTCATCACCCTCACCAAGCGCTTGGCTGAAGACATCACAGAGTACCTGGCCCAGCGGGGAATGAAGGTGCAGTGGCTGCACTCTGAAATAAAGACGCTGGAGCGGCCGACCATCTTAGAAAAACTCAGGAGGGGGGAGTTTGACGTCATTGTGGGCATCAACCTCCTGCGAGAGGGCCTGGACCTGCCCGAGGTTACACGCGTCCTCATTCTGGATGCCGACAAGGAAGGATTCTTGAGAAACGAGACGACCCTCATCCAGACCATGGGAAGAGCCGCCAGGCACACGGAGGGCAAGGCCATTCTGTACGCTGACAAGATGACAGGATCCATAAAGAACGCCATTGTTGAGGTGAATCGGCGAAGAAAGATACAGCTCGCCTACAACAAAAAACATGGAATCACGCCCCAGGCCATTGTCAAAGAAATTAAAACCTGGGAGCTTGGGGAAAAGAAACTGGCTGTGGTTTCAGAACTAGAAGATATCACAGATGCCAAACTCTTGGAGCGCGAGATGAAGGAGGCCGCCTCAAATCTGGACTTTGAGCGAGCGGCGGCCATCCGCGACTTGCTAAAAAAGAGGAAAGGTGGTACTCAATAGGATATGCCAATTACAAAATCAGCCACAAAGGCGCAGCGACAATCAATAAAGCGCAAGGCAAGAAACCTCAAGCGCAAGAACGCGGTTAAGGACATCCAAAAGAAGTTCCAGCGTTTGCTCACCACCCAGAAGCTTGAGGAGGCAAAGGCAATGCTCCCCCAACTTACAAAAGCAATTGACAAGGCGGTCAAGGCAAAGGTGCTCAAAAAGAACACGGGAGCCAGAAAGAAGTCTCGGGCCAGCCGCCTCGCCTCCCCTAGACCGTCGCTATAAAGTGGGTGAGGAGGGCTTCTGCGTCTCCTTCTCCGGTCTTGGATCTCAGGTCAATCTCATAGAGCCGCACGTAGGCTCTTTTAAGTTTCTCTGGTGAAAACTTCCTCAGCAAAGGGAGCGTCTTTCGAACAACAAAAGGGTGGATTCCGTTGTACGCCATTCCTCGTTCCTGGAGATCCTGCACCTCCAGCATGGTGCGGAACTGGTAGATAACCATGCTGAGCAGATACAAGGGAGACTCACCCGAAACCAGGTGCTCGTGCAAAAGACGCATGGCCTCGCCGCGCTTCAGCTGGGCGGCGGCCTCAAGAGTAAGGAATATCTCTGTTTCAATGTTTCTCCCCAAGAGAGCGTCCAGGGCTTCTTGATCAAGCTTTTCCTCACCGGCCTTACTCCACAATGCGAGTTTTTGAATCTCATTGCTCATGCGCCACAGGTCTCCCCCGACCTGCAAGCGCAAACGGGATACCACAGAGTCTGGGAGCTTCACGCCATACTTCTCTGATTCCTGGTTAATCCACGAGGCAAGCTTAGCCCCCATGAGCTGAGAAAACTCCTGAACCCTGCCTTCCTTGAAAAGAAACTTGAATAAGGGGCTGGCCGCCTTCGCCTTGCCTTCTTGCAAAAAGACAATGACCTCGTTCGTCAAAAAAACTTCCTTGTTTTCAACAACTTCCTTTACAAACTCAGGAATCTCAAAGGGATTATGGATAACAAGAAGCTTGGTCTCTTTGAACATAGAAACCGAGGAGAGCTCTAGCTTGATGTCCTCTATGCGAATGTCGGAGGCCTCAAGCTCCCTGAGATTGAGCAAGCTTGCGTGCTTTGCTTGATACTGCCCAACTATCTCAGTCAGCTTCTTTGCGGAGCGGTAGGTATCCTCTCCATGCAGGAGAACAAGAGTCATAGTTTTTCCATGTCAATCCAGTTCTTCCCGGCCTTTGCCTCAACCACCAGCTTAATACCCAGAGGGTCTTTCTCCATGATCTTTTGTATAGCAGCGCTCTTTGCCTCCACTTCTTTTGCGGGAATCTCAAAAAGGAGCTCGTCGTGAATCTGAAGAAGCATGCGCTCTGAGGGCATCGTACGGGCTATGTCAACCATGGCCGTCTTGGTAACGTCAGCTGCCGTTCCCTGGAGCGGATGGTTCACTGCCATGCGCTCGGCTGCCGCCCTCAGCTGGGGAGCTGAGGAGTGAATGTCTGGAAGGTAGCGCCTTCTCCCCAATAGGGTCTCCGTGTACCCGTCCTTTTCCACCTTTGCTTTCATCTTCTCAATATATCTCTGGATACCGGGGAAGCGCAGGAAGTAGTCGTCAATGAAGTCCTGGGCCTCCTGCATGGGGATCTTGGCTGAATGAGCGAATCCCCGAGCTCCCATGCCGTAGAGCACGCCAAAGTTGAGCGCCTTTGCCCGGAACCTCATGTCTTTCGTGATTTTCTCGGGCGGAATCTGGAAAACCTCAGAAGCCGTCATTGTATGGATGTCCGCTCCCTTGGCAAAGAACTCCAGCATCTTTGTATCCTGCGCCACGTGGGCTGCGATCCTCAGCTCCATCTGGGAGTAGTCAAAAGAGACAAGGCGGTAGCCCCGCTCTGCGATAAATCCTCTCCGAATCCTCTTGCCCCACTCGGTCTGCACGGGAATGTTCTGAAGATTCGGATCGGAAGAAGAGATGCGGCCCGTGGCCGTTCCCAGCTGGTCAAAATGAGTATGCACTCTTCCATTGCCATCTGCCTTCTCTGGCAAAGGTAGGATGTAGGTGGAGTAGAGCTTTTGAATCTCACGATGCCAGAGAATCTCCTCCACGATTGGGTGGTCAGGTGCAATCTTTTCTAACTCGGTTGAAGCCGTGGATAAGGCCCCTCCCGGGGTCTTTTTAATGCGCTTGGCTGATATCTCAAGATCGGTGAACAGCACCTCGGCAACCTGCTGAGGTGAGCTCACGTTGAACTCACGGCCTCCCATGGCAAAGATGCGCTTCTCCACTCCCTTAAGCTCCTTTGCAACCTCCTTCTCCAGCTTCGCAAAGTACGGGATGTCAATCTTGGCTCCCAGCTCCTCCATACGAGAAATGACAGGAATCAAGGCGATCTCAAGGTCATACACTTCCTTTGAAAATACCTCCTGGTCATAGAAACGCTTTGCCTGTTCGGCAACCCCGTCTTTAAAAAACCCCTGTGACTCTGCAGCTCCGTTTGGGACTGGAAGCTTGTCTATGAGTGAATGGATCTCTAACTCACGGAGGATCCCCCTCACCTTCTCTTGCTCATATCCGGGCCAGGCAAGATCTCCTAGTGAAACGTCTGTGGGGACCGAGCAGTCAATCGTCCCAAGCTCCTTGCTCAAAAACGCCTGGTCTTTATATTGCAACAGATTCTCTCTCAGTTTTGGCTTGATGCGCTGATCCTCTTTCCCGGCTGCTGCATAGAGTTTCTCCAAGGAGCCAAACTCATTGAGCAGGGTGGTGGCGGTCTTCTCGCCAACGCCCGTCACCCCGGGAATGTTGTCTGAGGGATCCCCCCTCAGCCCCTTATAGTCGGTCATCTGGGAAGGAGTGAGGCCGGAGAAGCGCTCTTTCACTGCTTTTTCGTCATAGAGCACGGTGTCCTGGATTCCTTTCCTCGCCGTGTACACGCGCGTCCTCTTGTCCACTAACTGAAGGGTGTCCATGTCTCCTGAAACAATGACAACGCTGAGTGGGGGCTTTGCCTGCTTGCGCTTTGCCTCCTTTGCGATTGTCCCAATGAGGTCGTCTGCCTCAAAGCCCTGCTTTTCGTAGACAGCAATGTTCATTGCCCGAAGAATCTCCTTGACCCTGGGCATCTGCTCATACAGCTCATCATCCGCCTTGGCTCGCTTTGCCTTATACTGCTCAAATTTCTTTGAGCGCTCCGTGGGGCCGGGCGAGTCAAAGGTTGCCGCGATGTAATCGGGAGGAAACTCCTTGAGTGCTTTAAAAAGTATCAAAAGAAAGCCGTACACGGCGTTGGTCATCTCTCCCCCGGAAGTTCGGAACGGCGGCAGGGCATGGTACGCCCTATGGATGAGGGAGTTTGAATCTAAAATGAGGAGGGTTTTTTTCTCTGCCATACTCTGAGTATATCACATTGCCCAAGCTCCAAATCTCAGGCTTCTTGTGCAATCAAAACAGACCTCTTCTCTCCCCCGAGATTCTCAAACCTCAGCCACGTGGTATTCGGGGGGAGAATCTCCTTTACTCTGTCCGCCCATTCAACGAGCACGACATTGTCCGGGTTCTTGAGAATATCGCTCCATCCCAAGTCAAGAAGGTCCTTTTCTTTTTGTAGTCGGTAGGCGTCAATGTGGTAGAGCTTGCCCTTGGCCCCTGGGATTTGGAACTCCCGCATTACAACAAAGGTCGGACTCAGCACCCTCTCTTTGACACCGATCCCTTCTGCGAACCCCTGAGCAAAGGTTGTCTTGCCACTTCCCAACTCGCCCTTTAAGGCAAAAACCCGGGGCTCATTTCCCCTCTTCTTTGCTATTGCAACCGCCATGTCCGCGGCCGCCTTTTTCATCTCTTTAGGTGAATTAGTGCGAATCTCCTTCATTGACTTTAACCCTCCATTTTTGTATGGTGGGCTCACGTATGGCTGACTTTGAACACATCATTGCTGCTCCCGCTATTACCCTGGAAGTTCCGGGTGCAGAGGGGCGAGAAGCGGCGTTCGCTTTCTATCTCGCCCTGCGCAAGCTCGGCAAACAGGTGAAGCTTCCCCTCAACCTTCAGACGGGGCTTCCTGAATCGCCCCTTCACGAGAAGAACTTTGCCGTCACGCTGAGGGGGTTGGGACGCGTCATCTCAAAAGTGTACTATGAGCGGGACAGCCAAGACGTGCGGCTGTACTTCACTCTCAAAAATGGGGACATCTCGCCAAAGGATCTTGCTATAGATACGAGCCAACCTCCCCATCTCACCATCATTGTAGGGGAAAAGAGCCTGTCGGACAACGAGAAAAATATTGTGGCGGGCACCAAGGAACTCTTAGAGTCCATCCTGCTCAAGCTCCCCGATTCAGCTGAGAGTATCAAGATTGCCTCGCATCTTCTGGCTCACTCGCGCCACAGCACCGAGTCAAAGCTCTGCATCTCTTCCCCCACCCAGCATCTATCAGCCAAAATTCTACCCTCCGCCCTCAAAGAAATTCAGGAGCTCGGAGTCCCTTCCTGCCTCGTCCTGTTTGAGGAAAACGGCAAAGCCAAAGGACTCTTGTGCTCTGGGGATGAGGCGCTCAAGCAAAGCATCTCCTCATCCTTCCCTTCTCAAGAAAAGAAGGGCTGGCTTCTCTTCACGGCACCAAACCAGCGACCACAAGAGATACAAGAGCGCATCCTCACTCAACTCCAATGAACGAGGAACACCGCGCGCTTTCAGGAGAGATTGAGATCACAGACCAGTTGCTCAGCGAAGTTTCAGGCCAGGTGGTTTCGGCCAAAGACCTGGGCCCGATGCTTGAAGGGGCTCTCGGGAAAGATACCACGCACGCCGTGAGCGTTCTCCTGGCCTCGGCCTTAGCGCTCAAGGCCTCCGACGTTCACGTGGAACCAGAGGAGAAACAGGTTCAGATCAGACTCAGAGTGGACGGCATGCTTCATGACGCGGCCACCCTTTCTCTTGAATCCTTCCGCCCCATGCTCTCTCGCATCAAGCTCCTCTCGGGTCTCAAGCTTAACGTGGCAGACAGACCGCAGGATGGCCGCTTCTCAATCAACGAAGCAACATCTCCCATTGAGGTCAGAATCTCCTCCCTTCCCTCAGAACATGGGGAGTCCCTGGTGATGCGCGTACTGGACCCCAAGAGCCTGCGCAAACTTCCCGAGCTCGGGCTGAGAAAAGACCTGCTCGCCCTCTTTGAGTCGGAGATCAAGCGCCCGAACGGCATGGTGCTCGTGACCGGACCCACGGGATCGGGAAAGACCACCACGCTCTACGCCTTCTTGAGAACCATTCTTGCTCCCGAAATCAAGATTATTACCATTGAAGACCCTATTGAATACCACTTGGAGGGGATCTCTCAAACGCAGGTGAATCCGACGAAGGGATATGACTTTGCCTCAGGACTCAAGGCAATCGTGAGGCAAGACCCGGACGTTATTCTCGTTGGCGAGATGAGGGACGAGGAAACCGTGGACATCGCGCTCCAGGCCGCCCTCACAGGACACCTAGTTTTCTCAACCCTGCACACGAATGACGCTGCGGGAGCCATTTCTCGCCTCATCTCCCTCGGAGCTACCGCGGCAAACATCGCTCCCGCCCTCAATCTCGTCATAGCCCAGCGCCTGGTGAGAACTCTGTGCACAAGCTGTGGGGAACCTGGGAAGATCACAGCTCAGGAATTGACTCTGATTGAGCGAGATCTCTCATCTCTTCCCAAAGAGATCGCACAGAAGGTTTCAGCTACAACCACGCTCAAGCGCCCAAAGGGATGCAAGGTCTGTGGAGATACGGGATATAAAGGGCGCCAGGGAATCTTTGAAGCAATCGCCGTCACGCAAGAAGTGCAGGAACTCATTCTAGCATCAGGATCAATCCCAGCCGTACGGAAAAAGGCCATTGAGCAGGGCATGGTTACCATGCGCCAGGACGGATTCTTGAAAGCGCTGGAAGGAATCACCACCCTTGAAGAGGTGGTGCGGGTCGCGGGCTGAAACCACAACTGCTTGTGGTTTCAGGGGCATATTCTCGCGGAACGATGTGCTAAGTGGAACGAAGCACCGTGGAGTTGAGAATATGGCCAGGGGCAAGTTGCTTGAGTTTTCAGGGGCAAAAGTAACTGTAAAAGAAACTCGCCTTACGGCGAGTCCCTGTGAAACCCCTTTGTGCCGTGCTTCGCACATGGCATACTAAGGTAGGTTTCCCGTCAAAAGCAAAGAAGTTTGCTTTTGACCCCCTGAGCTGGGGACCAATTTGACCAGCTGCCAAATCGTAGAATTACATTGGGGAATATCGCAGCACGACCCGCGGTACCCTACCGAAAAGTAATTCCAGGTCCCCAGCTCAGGGGGCGAGTAGGAGAAAAGCTCTCCACTCACATCCTCTAAATTATAATACGAAAGAAAAATCTTGTCAAGGCCCCTATGGCATCTCTCCCTGACACAAACCTACGACCCAAAACCTGGAGCGAATACGTCGGACAGGAACAACTCAAGGGCAACCTTGATGTCATTATCAAGGCCGCCCGCAAGCGAGGCGAGCCATTAGAACACCTTCTCTTCTATGGCAACTCCGGACTCGGAAAGACTACAATGGCTCATGTGATAGCGAACGAAACGGGAGCAAAAGTGACCACATGCGCCGGGCCTCAGTTAGAACGCGTGGGAGACATTGCCTCCCTCCTCACTAATCTTGAGGAGGGGAGCATCCTGTTCTTGGACGAGTGCCATCGCATCCACAAATCGGTCACAGAGATGCTGTACTCGGCCATGGAGGACTACACCCTGCACCTCGTAATCGGAAAAGGGCCCATGGCACGAACCATGGATATCCAGCTCCCCCGCTTCACTTTGATCGGGGCAACCACAAAACTCCAGCTCCTCTCCTCCCCCTTCCGCAACCGATTTGGTGCCACCTTCCAGTTCAACTTCTATGAATTACAGCACATTGAGCAGATCCTGGAGCGTTCCTCTGGCATCCTCGCAGTTCAGCTGGATCCCGTGGCAAGAAGACAGATCGCAGAGCGTTCTCGCCTCACCCCCCGGGTCGCCAACCGCCTGCTCAAGCGCGTGAGGGACTTTGCCACCATCAAAGGGAGCTCTATCATCACCCCAGAGATCACAGAACACGCCTTCGCCTTTCTCGGCATAGACAAACTCGGTCTGGAGAAGGGGGACCGCAAGATTCTCTCCACCATCGTCACTAGATTCAGGGGAGGACCTGTAGGAGCCCAATCCCTGGCCGCTGCGTGCTCTGAAGAAGAGGAGGCTGTGCTTGAGGTCTACGAACCCTTCCTCATCCAGCAAGGACTCATAGAAAGGACTCAGAGGGGGAGGGTCGCCACTCCATCAGCCTATCGTCACCTCGGACTCAAGCTTCCAAATCCAGAACTCATATGAGCGGACACTCTCACGCCAAGACCGTCAAGCACAAAAAAGAAGCTGCCGACGCGAAAAAGTCCAAGGTCTTCTCAAAAATCTCTAGCGAGATCGCGCTGGCCGCAAAGAGCGGAAACGATCTTGCTTCCAATATCAGGCTCCGTCTGGCCGTTGATCGGGCAAAGGCCTCTAATATGCCCTCTGACAGCATTGAGAGGGCTATTAAGAAGGGAACCGGAGAACTCGCCGGGGGGCAGCTTGAAGACGCCATGTACGAGGCGTATGGGCCTGGCGGTATCACCCTGCTTATCGCGGCAATCACGGACAATAAGAATCGTACGCTCGGGGAAATCAGACAGGCCCTATCTAAAAACGGAGGAAAATTCGTGGACGCCGGAGGAGTGAAGTGGATGTTTGAGCAAAGGGCCATCGTTGAGGTCTCCAGCTCAAAATCAAAAGAGGAGGCCGAACTGGCCGCCATCGAAGCTGGAGCCGAGGACCTCTCCTGGGTCCCCGACGCTCTTGAGGTCTCAGGAAGACCAGAGGAGCTGGAAAACCTCAAGGGAAAACTCTCACTTGCCGGATTCGCCATTGAGTCCTCCTCAGTGGACTGGGTGGCAAAAGAGCCCGTCACGGTCTCAGAGAGCGATACGGCTGCAGCCGAACGTCTGCTTGAAGCGCTTGATGATCTTGAGGACATCCAGGAGATATACTCCAACCTCGCATGATTATTCTCGGCATTGACCCTGGGACGGCAACCACTGGATTTGGGGTGATTAAGGTGGAAAAAGGGTTGGCTCCCGTCTGTCTGGCGTACGACTGCATTCTGACTGACAAAGGCGACTCACCAGCAGAGCGACTTCTCTCCCTCCAAGAAGGACTCTTGTACGTCATGAAAAAACACAAGCCCCACGTTGCTGGAGTGGAGAAGCTGTACTTTTCCAAGAACGTAAAGACTGGGATGGCGGTATCTGAAGCCAGGGGCGTAATCCTTCTCTCAACTGCGCGTTTCAAGCTTCCCGTTCATGAGTTCACCCCTTCCCAAGTCAAGATGGCTGTTACCGGAAACGGAGCAGCGAGCAAGATCCAGGTCCAGCGCATGGTCAAAGAGATTCTTCAGTTAGAGGAAATCCCGAAACCGGATGACGCAGCCGATGCCTTGGCTTGCGCCATCGCATGTTCCCTGCACTTGAAGGTGCATTGACATTTTCTCTCATATCGGTATACTGGGAAGCAGTTTCTGAAAGGTCGGGATCAGAAAATTGTACTATTCCCATGACACACGAAACTGAAATACTGACCCTGAGAAACCAGCAAGAGGGTCAGCCAGAAGCAGCTCCCTCAGAGGGCGGCGAGGAAACTCCTGCCTCAGAGCCAGCTAGCACGCCCGAAGAGGCACCTTCAGAGGACGGAGAGCAGTCAGCTCCCGCCACCGAAGAGACTCCTGGTGCGTAAAAACAACACAACCCCGGAATTCCGGGGTTGCTTGTTAGGAAGCCCTGGCGAACCTCCGCTTACCAATTTGGATAACGGTGCCCTTTTTCAGCTTAACCCTCAAGAAAGGATCCTCCTGGACCTCCCCATCCAGCTTCACTCCATGCTGAGCCACAAGCCGCCTTGCTTCTCCCTTTGAAGACGTGAGGTGCGAGGCAAAGAGAAGATCGGCTAACGGCATGGTCTTTCCTGCCACCGCGACCTCCTCCATCTTCAATGGAGCTTCTTTTTTCTGGAACACGCGTACAAATTCCTGCTCGGCCTTCGCGGCCTTCAGCTTGCCGTGATACTGCTCCACGATACTGAACGCTACCCTCGCTTTTGCCTCTCTCGGGGAAAGCCCTGAGAGCTCTTTTTGGTTCATGGTGGTGCAGAGCTCCACATACTGACTCACGAGTCCGTCGTTCATGCTCATGAGCTTGCCATACATGTCGTCGGGCAAGTCTGTCAGGTTCACCGTATTGCCGTAGGACTTGCTCATCTTCCTCCCGTCCAAACCCATTAAGAGGGGAACGGTAAGTACGTACTTCTCTCTGTTCCGGTAGGACTTTTGGAGGCGGCGCCCGACCAGCATATTGAAGGTCTGGTCGGTTCCTCCGATCTCAGCATCAACATCCATGGCCACAGAGTCATACCCCTGCAACAGCGGATAGAGAAACTCATGCACCCATACCTCCCCACCCCTCTTCATGCGCTCTTGGAACATGTCGCGCTCTAAAAGGCGCGAGACGGTCATATGGGAAGCAAGGCGCAGAATCTCTTCTGGCTTGAGCTTCCCCAACCAGTCCCCATTCTTGAGAACTCGGGTCTTCTTTGCGTCCAACACTTTGAAGGCCTGCTTCGTGTAGGTTGCCATGTTAGCGGATACCTCAGTTGGAGTCAGGGGCTCTCTGCGTTTGTCTTTCCCCGCAGGGTCGCCAATAAGGGCCGTGAAGGTGCCAAAGAGCACGATGACCTCATGGCCCAGGTCCTGAAACTCCCTTAGCTTTCTCAGGGGAATGGCGTGGCCCAGGTGCAAAAACGGGGAGGTCGGATCCACGCCGAGATATATCCTGATCGGGCCCTTTGCCATGAGGGCGGCCAGCGCTTTTTTCGAAGGCAGCACTTCCACCAGGCCACGCGAAAGAATGTCTGAGTGCTTGTTCATAATCTCATTCTATCTGGAACGGAGTGAAATTGAAAGGCGGCACTCTCCGTGATATGCTGGTGCTGTTGTTATGAAAAAACACTCAAGGAAAAAACACTGGCACGTCTCCTGGAGGACTGCTGCCGGGGGAGCCGTGCTCTGTTTCCTGTTCGGCTCGGCCCTTCTTTTTGCGCTCTTTGTGTACTACGCGGGTGAACTTCCGCGGCCCGAGAGCTTCGGGGAGGTGAGTTTGGCTCAATCAACAAGAATCTACGACCGGACCGGGGAGATCCTGCTCTATGAAGTATACGGAGAGGTCAAGCGGGAGGTCTACCCGATGTCCGAGTTCCCAGGCTACCTCAAGGAAGCCATCATCTCAGCTGAGGACGCGAAGTTCTATCACCACTTTGGCATTGACCCTGCTGGAATTCTCAGGGCCACGTTCGTCAACCTCAAGTCAGGATCGCTCGCAGCCGGGGGCTCCACTATCTCCCAACAACTTGTTCGCAACTCCCTGCTCACGCGGAACAAGTCCATTGAACGAAAGATGAGAGAGCTCTTCTTAACTCTTGAGATGGAGCGCAAGTACTCAAAGGACCAGATCCTGGAACTCTTTTTGAACCAGATTCCCTTTGGCTCAAATGCCTACGGCGTTGGGGCGGCCTCCAATCTCTACTTTCATAAAAAACCTTCCGAGCTCACCTTGTCCGAGTCAGCCGCCCTCGCCGCCATGATGCCGGCTCCAAGCTACTACTCCCCCTTCGGCTCACACCAGGACGCACTGCTGGAACGCAAGGACTACGTCTTGAGGCGCATGCGGGATGAAGGATACATCACGACCGAAGAAATGAAGGCGGCCCAGGCAGAGGAGATTGCGTTTGCCCAAGCCGGCCAGAACATCAGGGCTCCGCACTTCTCTCTCATGGTGTTAGATGAGCTTCTCAATGAGTACGGGGACAACTACCTGAGAGAGAACGGGCTTAAGGTGATCACGACGCTAGACTGGAACCTCCAGGAGGCAGCCGAGAAAACTATCTCGGACTTGGCCGACCAAAACAAGGCGCTCGGAGCCCACAATGCCGCCCTAGCGGCCGTTGACCCCAACACGGGAGAGATTCTTGTTATGGTTGGTTCCCGTGACTGGTTCGGGAACTCTGAGCCGGCCGGGTGCACGTCAGGACTCAGTTGTCTCTTTGATCCAAAAGTGAATGTCGCGACCTCCCTTCCAGGACGCCAGCCGGGTTCCGCCTTCAAACCATTTGTCTACGCCACCGCATTCAAAAAGGGGTTTGATGACAACACGGTAGTGATAGACGAGGAAACGAACTTTGGCGTGTGGGGAGACCAAGAATACATCCCTCGCAACTACGACGGGACGTTCCGGGGGCCGGTCACACTCAGGCAGGCACTGGCTCAATCCCTCAACATTCCATCAATTAAGGTGCTTCTGGACTTTGCCGGAATCCAAGACAGCATTGACACAGCCCGCGCCATGGGTATCACAACCCTCCAAGACGCTTTTGCATACGGCCCCTCGCTCGTACTCGGAGGAGGAGAGGTACGGCTCTTGGATATGACGTCAGCCTACGGGGTCTTTGCGGCCGGCGGAAAGCGCATCCCTCCTTACAGCATCAAGCGCATTGAGTCATCCGATGGCAGAGTGCTCAAGGAAACCCGTAAAACTCCTATTGTCGTGCTAGATCCCAAGGTGGCTGAGATGATAACCTCTATTCTCTCAGACAACGCCGCCCGGATCCCAGTATTTATTGAAAACTCATCTCTGAACATTCCTGGGGTGGCAGCAAAAACCGGGACAACCCAGGAATCAAAAGATGCCTGGGTAATGGGCTACACGAAAAACATCTCAGTTGGTGTCTGGGTTGGCAACAGCGACGCTGAACCGGCAAACGAAAACCCGAGCGTGATACTCGGGGGGCCTATTTGGAACCGCTTTATGCGCTCGGCGGTGGAGCTCCGGGGGCTCACGCCTTAATGGGCATAATCACGTAGCGATACTGTTCCTCTTCGGTCGGGACCAGCAGGGCTGGGCCCTCTTCCCCGTTCAAAAGAAGCTGGACCTCTCCTCCTTTTATCTGAGCAAGCCCCTCAGCCAAAAACCTCCAATTAAAGGAGATAGCCATCTTCTCGCCCTCAACCTTTCCCTGAAGAAAGGACTCCGATTCTCCGAGATCCGGGGACTTTGACGTAATAGTCACTCCTTTCTTTGAGGGGTCACAAGTAAGACGAACCTCTTCTTTTTTGCCCGTAAAAATTGCTGATGCCTTAATTTGGTTGAGGAACTGCGCCTTCTCAACCACCACCTTCGTGGAGTGCGTCGTAGGAATGACTTCACGATACGGAGGGTACTCGCCCTCAATAAGGCGGGAAATAATCTGAATCTGAGGGGATGAGGCGTTGTCTCCTGCGATGTACTCAAAGGCCGCCTGATGCCCCGAAACATATATCTTTACTCTTCCTGTGCGCTCTGAAAGGATGGAGATAAGCTCCCGCACCGCCTTGCCGGGAAGGATGATCTGGTGTTCTTGTTTGTTCTCTTTCGTGAACATGAAAATCTTTTCAGCCAGACGAAAACTGTCTGTAGCAGCCATCCTGAGCTCTTTTGAAAGAAAGGAGAAAAATACGCCCGTGAGTTCCGGCCTCGTTTGGCTTTGGCTGGAAAACCCCGAAACTTGAGCAAGGCCGCGGCAAAACGGCTGAGCTTCAACCTCAATGGCAATCTCTTTTTGCTCGGGTGCTGGGATAATAGGGAACTCGTCCGGGTCCATGGTTTTCACCTCAGACGTGTGGTTTTTCGCCTCAACGTGAAATGTGCTTCCGTGAGCCTTAAACGTCACTTGGGAATCTGGAAGAAAACCGAGAAGGGAGGATAAAAACCTGGAGGGAATTACTGTTTGTCCGTCCTGCTTGTTTTTAGCTAACACCTTGTAGCGGATACCAATCTCAAGATCTGTGGCAGCAAACTCTAGTGTGTTTTTTTCTGCCGTCACTAAAATTGAACTGAGCGCTGGAAGCGTAGAAGATCTTCCAACAACTCGCTCAACGATCCCAATACCCTCTTTTGCATATTCTTTTAATATAGTGGATTCCATAATTATAATGTATTAAAGTATTCTTGTTGTTGTTGTGTGTGGGGAGAAGTGTTTTTTAAAGAGGAATTGTGCTCAGATAAACCCTAGGAATCTCTGTGGATAATATGGTGGAAACTTTAGAGGAATGGTTGTTACACAATCCACTCCCCATACTATCCACTATATATCCTCTGCTTTATCAACGTAATTTCATCAGCCAAAAACTCGGATGAGAGGATCTCTTTTGATATTTTTTCGCAGGCGTAAATTGCTGTCGTGTGGTCTTTCCCGTTGAAGCGCTTGCCGATGAAGGGGTAGGAGCTTTTGAGTTCTTCTCTCAGAAGGTACATTGCAATCTGCCGCGGTTTCACCACCTCTTTTTTTCTTGAGATTGCCATAATCTCTTTTTCTGCCATGTCATAGAACTCGGCTACCGCTTGGATGATTTTTTTAGGGGTTGCGCTCCGGTTTGGGGCTTGAATAATACTACGTAGCATACCTCGGGCCTCTCCGAGCGTCGCCGTTGAGTTGTTGAGGCGCTGGAAGGCTAGGAGGCGGTTGAGGGCGCCCTCCAGTTCCCTGATGTTGCGCTGGACCTCTGAAACAATGTAGTCTGCCACCTCATCTGCAACTTCGAGCCCAGTTTCTTGGGCCTTTGCCTTGAGAATAGCCATGCGGGTTTCATAGTCGGGAGCTGAGATGTCGGCGACCATGCCGCCCTCAAAGCGCGAACGCAGACGCTCTTCAATGTCCGGAATCGCCTTTGGTGGTCGGTCCGAGGAAAAGATAATCTGTTTTCCTTGTTCGTATATGAGGTTGAAGACATGAAAGAGCTCCTCTTGGCTCTTTTCTTTCTTTGTGAAGAACTGCACGTCGTCCATGATGATTACGTCAGCGGTGCGGTACATCTGACGGAAAGGTTCAACATTCTTTGACCCGATGGCCGAGATGAACCCCGAGATGAAGCGCTCTGAGGGCACGTAGCGAATCTTCATTTGTGGGAACTCCTTGGTGATGGAGTTCCCGATTGCCTGCAGGAGGTGGGTTTTACCCAGACCAACTCCACCGTACAGAAAGAGAGGGTTGTAGGCTGACCCCGGGCTCTTTGCGGCTGCTGTCGCTGCGGCTGCTGCCAGTTCATTGAACGGGCCCACGATGAAGTTCTCAAACGTGTACTTCGGGTTGAGGTTTGTCGCCTTGTCGGCTTTGTACTTGACTGCTTCAAGCTCGGAGGGTTGTTCTAGCTGCCTTCCTTGGAGCTTACTCTTCTGGCGATCCGGGGCTGCGCGTGCAACCGTGTAGCTGACCTCACGGATTCCCTCATCTAGTTCGCGGAGGATCTTAAAAATAATCTTATTGTATTTGTTCTCCAGCCACTCTTTGGAAAAGTTGTTGGGAACTGAAATAATGAGGCCACCGTCTTTTTTCGACAGGATGTAGGTGTTTTTGAGCCAGGTGGCGAAGTTTGCTCGGGAGATGGAAAACTGGATTTGAGCAAGGGTCGCCTGCCAGAGTTCTTCGTTAGTCATCAGGGTTGTTGGGAGTTTGCGATAAGTCATTATACCAGGACGCGGGAGATAGGGCCAAAATAGGCACGAAACCCGTATACCTGTTGATAACATGGGGAAAATCTGGGCACAAAAACAAACTGCTTTTGTGGGAGAGCCTTTTTCAAAGCGCCTTGTCTAATAAGCACTCCTATAGTATACTGTAGCACATTAGCAGAATCGTATGAGCCAAACCTATCAGCCAAAAAAGAAAAAGCGCAAGCGGACCCACGGGTTTCTCAAACGGAGCAATACTCCGAACGGCCGGCGGACGTTAAAGGCGAGGCGGAGAAAGGGGAGGAAGCATCTCACGGTGTGATGCTTCCCTCAAAGCACCGCCTCAAAAAAGAGAACGACTTTGCCTTCGTCCTTAAGAGAGGGAGGCGCACGCAGGGAGAGGGTCTCTACGTAAAGATCAGGGCAAATGGGATCCCTGAAACGCGCTTTGGAATCATTATTTCAAAGAAGGTGGACAAAAAAGCAGTGGAGCGCAACCGGATTCACCGCGTGATCGCGCAAGCCATTCGGGACCACCTATCCGGGATCAGCGCCGGCCTGGATGTCGTCTTCGTCGTTGGTTCCGAGCTCAAGGGAGTGGATTCATCTGGAATCAAACAAGCGACCGAGGATCTTTTAAAGAGAGCTGAACTCATGTGATATGAGCTTTTTTATACTCTTGTACGACAGCCTTCTCTATAATCCCCTGCTGAACATGCTGGTGGCGTTATACGAGTTTATACCAGGTCAGGACTTTGGGGTTGCCGTTATTTTACTGACCCTTCTTGTGCGCCTCGTCTTAATGCCCCTCTTTTCCCTGAGCATTAGGACGCAGTTTAAGATGGCTGAACTTCAGCCCAAACTCAAGGAGCTCCAAGCGAAGCTGAAAGAAAACAAAGAGGAACTGACCAAGGCAACCCTGGGACTGTATCGGAAAGAAGGGGTTAATCCGTTCAGCGGTATCTTGGTGCTCCTCTTGCAGCTTCCCATTTTTCTCGCCCTCTTCCATCTCTTCCGTTCAGGGCTTGACGGAGAGCTTGCCCTTCGCCTGTACCCCTTCATCCCCGTTCCAGCCGGCATTGACACGAGCTTCTTTGGATTCTTTGATCTCGCTTCCTCGTCTTTGGCCGTTGCCGTGGTGGCAGCTGTGGCTCAGTTTTTTCAAGCGAAGACCGCAATCCCACCCCAGCAGAAGAGTGCGGATGCAGCTTCCCAGATTCAACAGCGCATGCTGTATATTTTCCCAATCGTTACCTTCGCTATCCTCACCAGTCTTCCCTCGGCCATTGGCCTATACTGGATCACAACCTCCGTTTTCTCCATTTGGCAGCAACGTATGATGGTGGGGAAAAAGAAGCCATGAGCAAAGAATCACTTAGAACAATAGAAGCTATCGCAAAAGAGTTTTTTGAGAAGCTCGGCCTGGGTTCCCGTATTCAGGTTGAGAGCACGGGAGAGGACTCGGTTCTCATCCGCCTCACAACGGACGAGCCCCGCATGTTCATAGGAGAGAAGGGGCAGACCCTTGGCGAACTCCAGCATCTTCTCAAGGCGATTATGAGGAAGAAAGTAGAGGAACCTTTCTACCTGAATGTTGATATAAACGACTACAAGAAGAACAAGGAAACCTATATCCGGGAGCTGGCTCGCACCACAGCTGACGAGGTGTCTCTTCTCAAGCGGCCAAAGGAACTTCCTCCAATGACCGCAGCTGAGCGCCGGATTGTTCACATGGAGCTTGATTCCAGGGAAGACGTGGCAACGGAGAGTATTGGTGAGGGTCTTGAGCGCAAGGTGATCGTGAAGGTGCGGGAATAAAAA
>JAUYMI010000004.1 GCA_030698665.1 bacterium | reverse complement strand
CACTGCAGCACCCCCAGTCCAGGAGAGCACAGGGGATGAAACCCCCATCCTGGAAACCTCAACTCCGACCACGAGCGACGCGGTTGTAGCTGAACCAGTCCCTGAACCCGTCGTTGAAGAAACTGCTTCTGCCCCGCCGGTCGAAGAATCAGCACCAGCCCCCACAGCACCAGCTCCTGAACCTGATCCTACTCCGGAGCCAACCCCTGAACCCACGCCCGAGCCTACTCCTGAGCCCGCCCCTGAGCCTGCCCCCGCACCAACTCCATGAGTTAGCAACGTTGCTTAAACGAGATTTAGTTGTCCACAGGATGCGGATAAGGAACCGCGTCCGGAGCTCGCATTTGTTGACTTTCTGGCTGATTCATATATACTTTCCTTTGTATGTTTGCCGTATTCACAACAGGAGGAAAGCAGTACCTGGTGGAACCGGGTGCCAAGCTTAAGATAGAAAAGATAGAGGCCAAAAAGAACGGGGACGTGGTTTTTGATAAGGTTCTGCTCGTAGAAAAGAACCGGAAACTTGAGATAGGAACTCCATACGTGAAGGGGGCTAAGGTAACAGGTAAAGTGCTCTCTGAAGGAAAGGCTGACAAGGTGATTGTCTACAAGCGCAAGGCAAAGAAGCGCTATGCGAGAAAAAGAGGGCACCGCCAGCCCTTCACCGAAGTTGAGATCTCAGGGATTGAAACCTCAGCTGCCTAAGCTATCTTCTGCCCTCCAAAGCCAAGGACAGGGTTTCCTCATCAGCGTATTCCAGCTCCCCGCCAATGGGGAGTCCACGGCCCAGACGGGTCGTTTTAAGTTTTAGGGGCTGAATTTTGCGCTCAACATAGAGGGCAGTTGACTCTCCTTCCAGCGTGGGGTTTGTGGCGAGGATGACCTCCTCCACGCGTCCCTGGATCCCGAAGGCAGCAGGGTCCTTGAGGCGCGAGACGAGATCTGAAACCCTGAGCTTCTCAATCTCCTCCTTTTTGAGACTCTCAACCGAGCCCCCGAGAATGAAGTACAGGCCGCGGTACTTCTTTGTCTTCTCAATCGCCTCCAGGTCTCCCTCTTTCTCAACGATGCAGAGAAGGGAAGGAATCCGAGTGTTGTCAGAACAGATATCGCACAGGCCCTCTCCCTCAAAGGGAGCAAAACAAAAAGAGCATAGCGATATCTCAGAACGCACTTTCTGGATGGCCGAGATGAGTTCTGAAACTTCCTGCTCGTCTGCCTTCATCACGTGAAGGGCGAAACGCAAAGCAACCCGGGATCCTATCCCGGGCAGGCGTCTGAATGCCGAGGCGAGTTTTTGCAGGGCCTCAGGATACATTGAAGACGTCTATCTCCTCTCCCGTATCAAGACCATGGCCTCCTGCGGCAAAGTCCGAGAAAGAAGCGATCCTTTCATTGAAGTACAGCTTGATGGATCCCACGGGGCCGTTTCGGTGTTTTGCAATGATGATCTCAGCCACGTTGGGTTCTTGAGCCTGCTCGTTGTATTTATCCTCCCGGTAGATGAAGAGAACGAGGTCCGCGTCCTGTTCCAGGGCGCCCGATTCCCTCAGGTCAGAAAGCTTGGGGCGCTGAGGGGACCGCTGTTCCACGGCGCGGGAGAGCTGAGAGACAGCCAGCACGGGGATGTTGAGTTCCCGGGCAAGTCCCTTGAGGGAACGAGAGATTTCCGTGACCTGCTGGACCGGGCTTGATTGAGCGTTCCTGGGTTCCATGAGCTGGAGGTAGTCCACGATGAGGAGACCCAAGCCCGAGGTGGCCTGGAGGCGCCGTGCCATGGCCCTCATCTGAAGAATGTTGGGAAGGGCCGAGTCGTCAATGAAGATAGGGGCCTCGGCCAGCACGCCCATGGCCTCCTGAATACGCTCAAAGTCGTTTCCGGGACCCTGAGAGCTCAGGCGTCCCGTTCTCAACTTCCACAGATCAAGTTTGGCCTGAGCTGCAATGAGCCGATCAACCACCTGGTCTTTTGACATTTCCAGAGAGAAGACGGCAACCGGAATCTGTTCTTTGACCCCAACGTGCCGGGCGATATCCAGGGCCAGCGAGGACTTTCCCATAGACGGGCGGGCAGCCAGGATGACGAGATCCGACTTCTGAAGCCCGGAAACAACGTTGTCTAAGTCGGCAAACCCCGTTGGGACCCCTCTTGCCGTGCCCGCGTGCTTTGAGAGAGCGTCAATGCGCTCAAAGGCCTCTTCCAAGGTATCTTTCACCTGCGTGAAGTTCTGAGACAAGGATCGTTGGGCAATGGCAAAGATACGGGATTCCGCCCGGTCCAAGAGTACCTCCGGATCCTCTGTTTCGTCGTATCCAAGCTGTCCGATCTCATAGGAGGCTGAGATAAGGTCGCGCAGGATGCGCTTTGACTGCACCATCTTGGCGTACCCCGCTACGTGGGAGGCCGTGGGGACTGAGTTGATGAGCTCGGTGAGGTATGCGTGGCCTCCGATCTCCTCTAGCTTCCCGAGCTCTCTCAGGCGCGTTGAGACAGAGAGGAGGTCCACGGGCTCTGTCTTCTCAAAAAGCCCCCTGATAACAGCATAGATCGTCTGATGATGGTCTTTGTAAAAGTCCTGGGGAAAGAGAAAATCAACCACCTTCAAGATGGCGTCCTTATCCAACATCAAACCCCCCAGGAGCGAGGCCTCAGCCTCAAGGTTCTGGGGAGGAAGGCGATCTGGTAAGGTGTTTCGCGGAAGCTTGATTTCAGGCATACTCGTAGCTCTTGTATATCAGAAGGGGGGAGGGGTTGCAAATAAAAAGGCGGCAGGGATTGCCGCAGGGCATCAGACGGGAGCTTGGACAGCAGGGATTTCACGCGGCTCCTTCGCTTCCACCTCCCAGGTTGTGCGGAACAGCACGATCCTGGAACCCAGAAGGTAGAGAACGATGAGAACGACGAGTCCGACGACTTTCCCCGTTTCGTTCGCGTAGCCCGTCATGGCAAGAAAGACCATGAGGACAAGCCCGAGGACGAGAACAGCGCTATCTGCGCGGAATACAGCTCCCCTCCACGCCGTGCTGCAGAAGGAACACCGGTAGCTGGAGCCGAATCGCCTGAGCGAGCGCTCAATGTCTCCTATCACTTCATTCCTGCACCCGGGGCTCGGACACACGCGCTTTTTTGTGATTTGCACGAGCCTGATCCTTTCGCTGAGTTCAACAAACCACAAATCCTCACTTTAGTCAAGCTATGGGCTTCAGGCGCGGCCCCTCATCCATGTCCTCAATCTCCCAACCGAGCTGTTGAATTTCTTTGCGGAGTTGGTCTGCTTCCTGCCACGCCTGGTTGCTTCGCGCTTCCTCGCGCTTCAAAAGGAGCTCTCGCACCGTCTTTGGTGGAATTTCTCTCTTTGAGGGGAGTAGACAAGCGAATACGGCATCCTGTTCTTTAAGGAAAGTAAGTATATCTTTGGCCTCTCCTTTGGAAAGTTTGTTGTCAGCGAACAGGGCGTTGCCCTCACGGACGAGCTCAAACACGGCAGCTAGGGCCTCTGGGGTGTTTAGATCGTCCTCCATTGCCTTTGTGAAGGATTCCCTGGCCTTTTGCAGAATATTGGTGTCTGAGTCCTGTCCTTTGGCGTCCTCAAGCTTCCAGACGAACTCGTCTATGCGTTCCAGCTCTTTCTTTGTCTGATGCAAGAGCTCTTCTGTGTAGTCCATGGGGGATCGGTAGTGGGATTTGAGAATGAGAAAGCGCAAAAGGCGAGGGGAGTGGTGAGACAGGAAGTCCTGAATAGTGAGGAAGTTTCCCTTGGACTTTGACATCTTTTCTCCCTCAACAGTGAGAAAGCCAACGTGCATCCAGTACCGTGCCAGAGGGGGGCTTTCTGAGATGGCCTCCATCTGGGCGACCTCGGCCTCGTGGTGAGGGAAGAGCAGGTCGCGCGCCCCCCCGTGTATCTCATACTGAGAACCAAAGTGCTTTTCGGTAATGGCGGTGTCTTCAATGTGCCACCCGGGCCTCCCTGCTCCCCAGGGGCTCTTCCAGCTCGGGCCTTTCTCAGAAAACTTCCAAAGGGCAAAGTCGCCTCGATTCCGCTTGTTCACGGATTCGTCAATTCGGGAAACGGCATCCTCTGCCTGCTGGCTCGTGCGCCCGGAAAGTTTTCCGTACTCTGCAAACTTTGCAATGTCATAGTAGATGCCGTCCTCGGTCTCATAGGCATACCCTTTTGTTAAAAGGCGCTCTATCTGAGAGACAATCTCTGGAATATGGTCTGTCGCGCGCTCGTAGGAATCCACCGCATCCACCCCGAGAGACTTCATGTCGCTCATGTATTCCTTTTCAAAGAAGGTGGCGAGCTCTTTTGGCTTCTTTCCTTCCTGCTCGGCGCGGGCGATGATTTTGTCGTCCACGTCCGTGATATTTTCAAGATATATAACCTTGCGCCCCTGGCTTCTCAGGTACTTTACGAAAACGTCAAAGAAAACGTAGGTTTTGGCGTGCCCAATGTGGGAGTAGTCGTAGACCGTGGGACCGCAGACAAAGAGGCGGATCTTTTTGGGTTCCAGCTCTTCCTTCTGCCTACTCAGGGTGTTGTATACCTGCATGGTTTTCATGCTATCACAGGCCAGAAAGGCCTCCAACACTCATTATTTGACTCTTTGCTACTTTTGTGTCAGTGTTTAGGCAGTTCGTCTCGTAATTCGCATGGGGGATTCAATGCTTGACCTGCGATTGCTGCTGTTCCTGCTCGTTGTCTTCCTCATCCTGCGAGCGGTGTGCATGAGGATCTCGCGCGAACGGGCCAAAAGAGAACTCCTTGAATTCCTTAGATGGGAGGACCGTGAGGATGTAAGTGCTCAAGAGGTGACGGATTGCGTCCGCGAGATGTTCAAGATGGCGGAAAAGCCCGAGCGAGCATTTCCTCCGCCAGAAAAGAGCCGCTTGGCTCTCGCGCTTCGAGCACACCAGCTGGCGCGAAAAGCTGGGATGCTGAACCCGCAGGGCCCGTATGGACGGCTTTGATCATGGGCATGGACGCCTTGCCGTTCGTGCCTCATTTTTTATACAACGTGTTCTGTTCTCAGTCGTCTGTGCTATGATACTGATATGAAAAAAGACGTTATTCTCAGTTCCATCATAGGTTTCCTGATCGCGGCGATGATTCTCGGCATTTCGGAAAATCTTGGTCTCAAGATCCCATACCTCCAGAGCGCCCTTATCCTTTTTCCGCTTCTTTCAGCTCTCGGCATGGTGGTGGCCCGTCTCCTCGGGACACGACTCCCCGTCCTGCTCCAGGCGGCTAAGTTTCTTTTGGTCGGAGCTCTCAACACCTTTTTAGATCTTGGGGTTCTGAACCTGCTCATCTTCCTTGCCCAGATCAGCTCAGGTCCCTTGTTCGCGGTATTCAAGGGGATATCCTTCCTGGTCGCCGTTATCAACAGCTACGCCTGGAATAAGCTGTGGACCTTTTCATCTGGCAAACAAATATCAGGGAGAGAGTTTTCCCAGTTTATGATCGTGAGCGTGATCGGGCTGGCAATCAACGTGGGAACGGCTACTTTTGTGGTAAACGTCCTGGGGCCTCAGTTCGGGGCAGGGGATGCCCTGTGGGCAAACGCCGGAGCCATCTCGGCCGCCTTCGCCTCTCTGCTCTGGAACTTTCTCGGATACAAGCTCTTTGTGTTTAAAAGATCATGAGCAGTTTGGCGTTGTACCGCAAGTATCGTCCTACGACCTTCGCTGAGGTGACCGGACAGGAGCACGTGGTGCGCACTCTGCTCTCAGCCCTCAGGTCAAACGCGGTTTCCCACGCGTACCTCTTTGCGGGCCCCAGGGGAACTGGCAAGACAACCCTCGCCCGTCTTCTTGCAAAGAGCGTCAACTGCGAAAAACCAAAAAAGGACGGGGAGCCGTGCAACGAGTGCTCTTCGTGCAAGGACATTATGGCAAACCGAGCCATGGATGTAGTGGAGATTGACGCCGCCTCAAACAGGGGAATTGACGAGATACGGGACATTAAGGAGGGGACCAAGTTCCTGCCAGCCAAGCTTAAATACAAGATCTACATCATTGACGAGGCCCACCAGCTCTCAAAAGACGCCTTCAACGCGCTCTTAAAGACCCTAGAGGAACCCCCAGCCCACGCCATCTTCATTCTGGCCACCACGGAACCTCAAAAGATGCTGGCCACCATTGTCTCGCGCACTCAGCACTTTGATTTTCGCAAGCTGAGAGTAAGTGAGATTACAGATCGCCTCAAAGGGCTAGCAAAGAAGGAGAACGTGAAGGTGGATGAGGATGCCTTAATTCTCATCGCCCACGGGGGGCGGGGGTCTGTGAGGGACGCTGAAGGCCTCTTAGACAAGGTTTTGACTTCATCTCTCGGGAGTGATACAACGCGTATAACCCTAGAGTATGTCAAGGAAGTGCTGGGTATAGCTGACACGGCAGGAATAGCTGAGTTTGTGGGCCTGCTCTTGGAGAAAAAGCCAGGGGAAGGGGTGCAAAAAAT
>JAUYMI010000024.1 GCA_030698665.1 bacterium | reverse complement strand
GGGACGCTGCGAGCCCGATGAGGGGAAAGCAAAAGAGGCTAAAAATTATGACCAGCAGGAAAACTCTCATCTCCTGTCTCAGCAAGTATGGCTTGCTACTACAATCTTACCGGATTTCCACCTTTGAGTTCTATTCTGGTGCCCCCACCAGGACTCGAACCTGGAACCAATTGCTTAAAAGGCAACTGCTCTACCATTGAGCTATAGGGGCTTAAAATCCAACTGCTTGGGTTTTAAGGGGCGTTTTCTCTGCGAGCGATGTCCTGGAGTGTATCGAAGGACAGCGAGGCGAGAAAACGCGCAGGGGTCGCCGCATAGGCGACTACCATAGTATTACCCTACAACCCCTCTTTCTTCAAGCGCTCCAAGAGGTCTTTTTGCTGTTTCGTGGGCTTCTGAGGAATCTGGACGTCCAGCTGGACGAACATGCTCCCTCTCCCGATGCCAGCAAAGTGCGGAATTCCCTTTCCCGCAATCCGTATCACCTTTCCCGACTCAGAACCCGAGGGGACCTTGAGAGAAACCTTATCCCCCTCAAGCGTGGGAACCTGAATCTCATCTCCCAGAACTGCCTGAGAAAACATGACGGGCATCCTAACAAAGAGATCGTCTCCTCTCCGCTCAAAGACCGGGTGCTGCTTCACCCGAATCTTCATATACAGGTCTCCTATTTTGCCGCGCTTGCGCCCAACATCTCCCTTGCCCTGCACCCTGAGCATCTGGTTGTTGTCTACACCCGGGGGAATCTGCACCTGAATGTCCTCTGCCTCTCTCACTCTGCCCTCTCCCTTGCAGACGTTACAGGGCTTTTGCGGCCTCATACCTTCCCCGGAACACTCGGGGCATGAAGTCACCTGTGTGAAAGAACCCAAGGGCGTGCGGCGGATCTGCTGGACCTCGCCCGTTCCTCGGCACGAAGAACACTCCGCTACCCTGGTACCAGGCTCCCCTCCAACTCCCTGACAGCGGGAACACGCAGCAAACCTGCTGACACGCAGACGCTCGGTGGTTCCATTGAGAACGGCCTCCAGAGGGATGGTAACGTCAAGCTCAATGTCTCGCCCTCGCTTTTGGTCTCCGGTCTGGCGATTCCCTCCGAAAAACTCCTCAAAGATATCCCCGACATCCTGAAAGTCAAAGTCAAAGCCGAATCCGTCTTCCCTGGAAGCATCCTGGCCCCACCCCCAAGAGAATCCGGAGGGACCCTGCTGGGAGCCCTCAAAGGTCCTGCCGAACTTGTCATACTGGGCGCGCTTATCCGTATCTGAAAGCACCTGGTATGCCTCTGAGACCTCCTGGAAGGCCTTCTCGTCCCCTCCTTTATCGGGGTGGTGTTGGTGGGCGAGCTGGCGGTACGCCTTCTTGATCTCATCTACGGAAGCGTCCCGGTTCACTCCGAGAATTTTGTAATAGTCTTTCATCAGGGATTCAGCTACTCCTCTTTCTTTTCTTCTCCTTTGTCCTCCTCGGCCGGTTTTGCTTTTTTTGCATACATGGCCTGACCGATCTTCTGAGCCGAGGATGAGAGTTCCTCAGTCGCCTTCTTGATATCTTCCATCGTATCACCCTTCAGGGCGGCCTTCAAAGCTTCAAGCTTTTCTGCGACCTCCTTTTTGAGATCCTCTGCGATCTTGTCTCCCGCCTCCTGCACGGCTTTTTCGACCGTGTAGAGAAGGGTTTCACCCTCGTTCCTTGTCTGAACCGCCTCCTGGCGCTTTGCGTCCTCTGCAGCATACAACTCAGCCTCTTTCTTGATGCGCTCAACCTCGTCTTTTGAGATGCCCGTGGACCCTTCAATGCGGATGGACTGAGATTTGCTGGAGGCCTTGTCTTTTGCCGTGACGGAAAGAATGCCATCGGCGTTGATTTCAAAGGTCACCTCAACCTGCGGTACGCCCCTGGGAGAAAGAGGGATGCCCTCTAGAATGAAACGTCCCAGCGACTTGTTGTCGGCCGCCATGGAACGCTCTCCCTGCAAAACGTGCACCTCAACTGAGGTTTGATTGTCCGCCGCCGTGGAAAAGACCTGGGACTTTGAGGTCGGAATGGTCGTGTTCTTTGAGATGAGCACCGTGTTCACGCCCCCCAGGGTCTCAATGCCCAAGGACAGGGGAGTCACGTCCAAGAGCAGGACATCCTTCACGTCCCCCTGCAGGATTCCTCCCTGGATGGCAGCCCCAATGGCAACCACCTCGTCAGGATTGATGCTGAGATTCGGCTCTTTGCCAAAAACCTGCTTGACGGCTTCCTGAATGGCCGGGGTTCTCGTCTGGCCTCCAACCATAATCACCTCGTCAATATCCTTGGGGTCAATCTTTGCCTCCTTGAGGGCTCCTTGCAGAAGGTTGATGGAGCGCTCAATGTACTCTTTGACCATCGCCTCAAACTGAGAGCGCGAGAGCTTCAAGAGCAGATGCTTGGGACCTGCGGCGTCAGAAGTGACGAAGGGAAGGTTGATCTCGGTTTCCTGAGACGAGGAAAGCTCAATCTTCGCCTTCTCGGCGGCCTCCTTGAGGCGCTGGAGGGCGAGCTGGTCTTGTGCAAGATCAATGCCCTGATCCTTCTTGAAGGAGTCCACGATCCAGTCAACAATCTTCTGGTCAAAGTCCTCACCGCCCAGGTGCGTATCACCTCCGGTTGCCTTTACCTCAATGGTGTCAGAAGAAATTTCCAAAACCGAGATGTCAAACGTTCCACCTCCAAAGTCGTAGACCGCAATCTTCTCGTCTTTCTTCTTTTGCAGGCCGTACGCCAAGGCGGCCGCGGTGGGTTCGTTGATGACGCGCTTGACGTCAAAACCGGCGATCTCCCCTGCCACCTTGGTCGCCTTTCTCTGGCTGTCGTCAAAGTACGCGGGAACCGTAATGATGGCCTCCTTGATGGACTCTCCGAGCTTCGTCTCAGCGTCCGCCTTGAGTTTCCGGAGAACGAGAGAGGAGATCTCAGCCGGCTTTGCCCACTTCTCTCCGAACTTCATCTCTATTCCTCCGTCTTTCGCCTCGCGAATCTCATAGGGAAGAAGCTTCTTGTCCTTTTGAACCTCCTTGTCAGCATACCTGCGGCCGATGAGGCGCTTGGCGGCAAAGATGGTGTTTGCCGGATTGGTCACCTGCTGGCGCCTCGCCTGAACGCCAACGAGAATCTCCCCGTTCTTTGCCACGGCAACCACGGAAGGCGTGGTGCGCGCTCCCTCCTTGTTCTCAATGATTCTGGGATCTCCGCCCTCCACGACCGCCATAGCGGAGAACGTGGTTCCGAGATCTATTCCGAGTATTTTTGCCATTGTGTTGTTTATTTCGGTTATTTATACACTCTCACCTTAGCTGCCCTGAGAAGCCGATCCCCGAAGGCATATCCCTTCCCCACCTCTTCTGCCACGACTCCCGACTCCCCTCCTGCCACCATGCCCACGGCTTCATGGAGTTCGGGATCAAAGTGCTGACCCTTGGCTTTCACTTCCCGAACCCCGTGCGATTTGAGAAAGGACCTCGCCTGTTCCGCTATCTGAGCCACTCCCTTTCCGGCCTCCGTATCCTTGGCAATCTGTTCCTCGGCTCGCTCCAAGCTGTCAATCACCTGCAGGAGGGAGAGAAGAAGACGTTCCTCGGCGTAGCGTGCGGTTTCCCCTACTCTTGCGGCTTCGTCCTTCTTATAGTTCAGGAAATCCGCCTTTGTCCTCTGCCATCCGGCCAGATACTCATCCCGTTCCCGTTTCAGTTTTTCAATATCCTTCTCCTTCATGCCATCAATGCTTTCATCAGGCCGATGTTGCGTTCGTACTCCATCCTCGTTGGACCTACGAGAGCGACCATTCCTCCTCTCCAGGAAGCCGTAATGACAGAGAAGCTCCGCACTCTGGAAAAGGGATTCTCCTCTCCGATAAAAACGGAGAAGGAATCGGCTCGCGCCCTCTTGAGGCCTAGCTCCAGATCGTGAAGAAACTCAATAAGCTGGAGCGTGGACTCGCGACTGGCAAACTCGGGCTCTGAGATCAACCGCTCCCACCCCTCCTTCACGAAGAGCTCTTCTTTGGGAAAAAGGGAAAGGATAAGAGAGGAGGAAAGCTCAGCCAAGCGTCTTGCCATCTGAAATGGATTGCTCTCCGGTTCTACGGCCTCAGCCCCATCCTCCTCTAAGAGTACCTCATTGACGAGAAGACGGTATCCCCTTTCGGTCGGCACGCGGCCTGAAGAAATGTGCGGCTGAGTCAAAAGACCCAAGCGCGTGAGTTCTGAGAGCTCATGGCGGATCGTTGCGGGAGAAGATGCAACCTCCTCAGCCAAGTGAAGCGAACTCACGGGCTCGGCCGTCTCAACATACACCCTGATGGTTTTATAGAGAATGTCGCGCTGTCGGTCTGAAATCATGTCCTTTGCAGTATACAAGGAGAAAAATTAGCAGTCAAGGCCAATGAGTGCCAAGTCCTCATAGCGTATCAGTTCCGCTCTGGCACCAAGATTCCTTGTTCCTGTGGAAAATCACTTCCCTTTTTGCGTAAAGTTCTGGTAGAATACATGAATGCGAAGAATCATCAAAGGCACAAAGCTCACCTGGGTGGATATTGAGGATCCATCCCAGAATGACATTGCGTTTCTCAAGAAGAGTTTTAAGTTTCATCCACTTGTGTTGGAAGAGCTCCTGCTCCCCGCCTGGAGGGCAAAAGCCGAGGTTGCCGCATCCTACCTCTTTTTCATCATGCAGTACCCCGTGTACAGCAAGGAACGAAGGGAGACGAGGCCGAGGGAACTGGACATCCTTGTGACCAAGGATGCCGTGATCACGGTCCACTACCGTTCTGTCATTCCGCTAAAGCAGCTCTTTGACGAATGCAACCTGTATGAAGAGGCCAGGGAAAAACTCATGGAGAGCCCGAGCTTTCTCTTCTTTCACATCGTTTCAGCCGCCTGGAAGTCGGGGCTCTTGAAACTCAACCGCATCAACATGAAGATTGACCGCATTGAAGAAAAGATATTTCGGGGGCAGGAAAAAGCAATGGTGCATGAGATATCCCTCACGAAGGCCGACATCATCAACTTCTGGCGCATCGTGGCTCCCCAGGAAGAACCCATCAAGTCCCTTTCTGAAACTGACACACTCAAGTTCCTGGGCAAAGACATGGCCCCGTACTTCTCAGACCTGCTTGGGGACTTTATACAAACCAAAAATACCTTAGAGACGTATCGGGAGACAATTCAGGCCTTAGAGGACACGAACAACTCCCTACTCAACAGCAAGATGAACGAGATCATCAAGATCCTCACAATCTTCTCGGTCATCGTCTTCCCGCTCACCCTCATGGCTGCAATCTTCGGCATGAACACAACCTACCTGCCGATTGTCGGTGGCCCCAACGACTTTTGGATTGTCTCTGGCATCATGGCTACTGGCACTCTTTTTATGATTACGCTCTTTAAAAAGGCAAAGTGGCTATAGCCGACAAAAAGGCGTACGCTGCGGCCTTTCTCTTCATGGGCCTCATGCTGGGTCTCGCCTTTCTCAGCGTTCAGAAAGACTCCCTCACCTTTGACGAGCTGGCCCACATCCCTGCCGGATACTCATACCTCACCCAGCAGGACTACCGAATCAACCCGGAACACCCTCCCCTGGCAAAAGACCTTTCAGGTATAGGTCAGCTTTTCGTGCGCCCCACGTTTCCTGCAACCTCAGAGCTCTGGCGCCAGGATGCGGGCGCTCCTCCATGGTGGATTCAGTTTGACCTTGGGACCGAGTTCCTGTTCCGCTCGGGCAATAATCCAAAAGAGATGATTACGGCAGCCAGAATTCCCATGCTCCTCTTTCTCCTGGGCCTTGGAATTCTCATCTTTATGTGGGCGCGCAAACTGGGAGGGAACGCGGTTGGACTCATGTCTCTCTTCCTCTTTGCCTTCTCTCCAACCTTCCTGGCCCACGGGCACCTCGTGGCCACAGATGTTGCTGCAGCCTTTGGAGTCGTACTGGCGACCTTCTTTTGGATACGCATGCTGGGGCACCCCTCCCCAAAGAACGTCCTCCTCGCCGGCCTGGCGCTCGGGGTAGCTGAACTCCTGAAATTCAGCCTCATCCTGCTCATACCCTTCCTCGGGATTCTCTCTCTTGTCTATCCCCTTCTCTATAAAAGAAATATCCTTCCTTATCTTGGAAAATCCGTGCTCGCGGGACTCGCAGCCCTTCTCCTGGTCATCTGGCCCGTCTACGCCTTTCACACGCTCAACTACCCTCCCGACCGGCAAGTCAGAGACACCATCTCAGACCTTTCGCCTGGCGGCATAACGCCCATTGAATCCCTTATCATCAATCTCTCAGACAAACCCGTGGTGCGGCCTCTCGCCCAGTATGCCCGGGGCGTCTCAATGGTGCTCCAGCGCTCCACCTTTGGCAACACCACATACTTTATGGGAGCAATCTCCGCCTCCGCCTTCAGGACATACTTCCCCATCCTCAATATCCTCAAGCCTCCACTCGCCCTCCTTGCTCTCAACCTCATCGTTCTCCCGGCGCTCTTCATCTTTCTCTTCCTCAAACCTCTTAGGAAAACGAAACCAAAAAAGATCCTCAAAGGAATCCCCAACTGGATACGAGACAACTTCACCGTCGCCTCCTTCATCCTTTTCGTGAACCTGTACTGGATCGTGACGACCACGGGCAACCTCAACATCGGCTTTCGGCACCTCCTTCCCATCTTCCCCTTCAACTACATCCTGCTCTCCTGGGCAGCAGCGCTCGCCTATGGCGCCATGCCCCGCATCCCCAAGCGGATCTTTGCCGCTCTCCTCATCGCGCTCTTTGCGTGGTACGGAACCTCCAGCCTCACAACATTCCCCCACTACCTCTCATATTACAACGAGCTGGCAGGAGGCAGAGCCAACGGGTACAAGATTGCCGTGGACTCAAACTACGACTGGGGCCAGGACTTTGGGAAGCTCGTTGCGTTCGTCAATGAAAACAACATTAAAAGAATCTCTTTGGACTACTTTGGAGGGGAAGACCCCTCATACTACCTGAAAGACAGGTACGTACGGCTCAATCCCAAAGAGGTTGCGAGATCGGGGGAGGTACCAAAAGGATGGATTGCCGTCTCCGTCAACCAGCTCATGGGCGGAACAGCAGAACCCGTTCCCGGCTTTGACCAGGAAACCGGATACTATGACTGGTTGTATGACAACTACGTCCCCGTAGCTCGGGCGGGCGACTCCATCTTCATCTACCATATCGAGTAGCTACTTCACGTACGCCTGGTCGCCGAACCTGACGTCCACGTACTCTAACGCCTTCCGCCGCTCTGCGGTAAGTTCGCGTTGGAACACGGCTCCGAACTTTGCCGTCTGCCACGCGGCGTCTTCTTGCAAGCTAAGGTAAATCTCCCAGCCCTCCGAGGTTAAGGCTATCACCGTCTCCTCTGAGAGCACCTTGAAAGAAGGGAGGGTAATGCCAGCCTCCCTCACCTCCGGGACCCCTTCTATGGACTCTGAGAACTGAAGGACTAAGCTGATGCTCTCGGGCGAAAGAACCCGCTGTCTGAGTTCTGCCTCGCCTCCCTCTTTGTACGCCGTCAGAGCTCCAGGGCCCTCGCGCTCCTCAAATGCAATGCCCGTTTCGTCAACCGCAAAGCACTGAGACTGGCACCAGACCAGGGATTCCCGCCGCTCTACCGCCTGAATCTTAATAGTCGAGGGAAAGATGCGGCGAACTCTCACCTCGCGAACCTTGGGAAATGTTTCCTCAATCCCTTTCACTGTTGCCTCTCCGTCAAAGAGCAGGATGTTGGTGCTCGGCACAAAAGGAATGTCCCGAAACACGACCTTCTCCCTCAGCGCGTCAGCTGAGAGCGTCTCTGCCCCCAACACCCGAATCTCTTGAACCCTAAAGAAAGCAGAGAAGAAGAGCGCGTACGCGACAAAGCATGCAACGATAAGGGCAAGGATAAACATCCAGAACCCCTTTCTCAGCACCAGGGGCCTGCCCTTCGGCTTCATCCGCCTTGTCTTTCTCCTCATAGCCCTCTTCTCATCTTGCGGATCTTCTCAAGCACCCAGGTGATCCAGTATCTAAAAGTGAGTGGCAGGTCATGGGTAAGGACATACTCATGCGCCTCTCCCCCAAAACCCATCTTAAAGAGCGTGGGGCCAGCCCAAGGATGAGAACTCTTGGGATCAACGTATCCCCAAAAGTCATAGAGTGTGCATCCTCTCTTCTTTGCCTCGCAGATTGCCTTCCACGAGAGGAGGTATGGAATGGAGAACCTGGCGAATTGTGGGAGAGACGAGGCATGATGGTAAAAAGCAATACCCGACCAGAACACCACAAAGGACATTGCGACAACCTCCCCTTTGTACCTGCCAATGAAGAGCGCTATTTCCTTGTCTTTGGAAAACGCCTCAAACTCTCTCTGGAGATATTCTAATGAAAAAGGAACGAAGTGCTGACGGCGCGAGACCAGATTGTGCATCTCAGAGAACAGGGCTACATCCTCTGCGCTGCAGCTCACCTCAACTGTGATGTCGGGATTCTCCTGGGCCTTGCGAATGAGGTATCGCGTGGTCTTCCTCATTGCAGAAAACAATTCTTCTTCTGGCTTTGAGATATCCAGCTTCCAAGAGGCCTCAGGATGCATCTGAATGGGGGCTCTGCGCCAAGCGAGCTGGGAGAGCGTTTCCTCAATCCCCTCCCCCCGCTTCCACACGGGATTGAGCCGTACGAAGGAGGCCCCTTCTTCTTTCGCCAGCTTTCTGAGTCTCTCAGAGAAGATGGTGAGCATCTCTTTTCTCAGAGCCCCGGAAGATGCCACGGGACCGTGGGGCACCAGCAGGAAGGTTCCCCTACGGGCTGAGACCTTAACTACAAAAGCCGCCCCCACCATATCTTCTCCTTGGAAGAAGCCAAGGCGCCATCCCTTCTCCCTCATCCCCTCTTGAAACACGCCCCAACTCCATGACTGAAGAAAGGTCTTCTCGCGGCGTCCCTTCAAAAATCCTTCCCACTGCGCTTGATCTGATACCTCCTTAATCCTCATAGTTCTTAAGAAAAGAAACAACGGCCTCAGCGTTTAAAACAGAACACCGAATGTGCGTGGGCAGGTTCAGCGTCTCTCGACTCAAAGCTTCCGCCACGGGACAACTTCCCGGCTCATACCTCATCTTTGCAAGATTCGTGTCCGCGGGAGCCACGGGGCTGGTGTACCAGTCGCCGATGAGCATGTTCTTCCCCCACGCCCTCTCAATGATCTCATGGGCCTTTTTGTTGCGCACGGGAAATCTGAGACGAGACGATCTGCGTTCAGGAAAGCTTCGGGGCAGAACAAAAGACGTGTTCTTGAGTTCCCTGAGGTACAGCTCTGCTATCTGCTCTCGGTGCACCCGCATCCGCTCCAGCTTTGAGAGCTGGAGGAGCGCAAGCCGGGCCAAGGGGCCCGGAAGCCGCATCGGGAAGTATGAAGGGCGCCCCCCCTGCTTCTCTTTCCGGTGAACCGCCTTTGAAAGAACATGGAAGACCTGAAAGAGCACAAGGAGGTACTTGCCGCCGATGCCGTACACGGGCAAGACCATCAGATTGAGCAAGAGAGGATGGAAAAGCTGCTGGACTGTCCAAAACAGGGATGGGAACTTCGTTCTCTTTTGAATACCTGCTATGCGCTCGCCAATCTCAGGGTTGGCGGCCGTCACCATGCCTCCATACACGGAAGATATGACCTTGTCGCGAGAGAAGCTGAAGAAGGCCGCATCCCCGAAACTCCCAACCGGCCTGCCTTTATACTCCGCCCCTAAAGCGTGAGCTGCGTCCTCAATGAGCAGAAGGTTGTGGCGCTCACACACCCCGCGGATCCTATCTATGTCAGCTGGCTCCCCGAAGGTATGCTGGACGATGACAGCCCGGCTCTTTGGGGTAACCTTCCTTTCAAGATCAAAAGCGTCCATATTGAAGTCCTCCTCTAAACAATCAACATAGATCGGAACAGCTCCTTGCCAGAGGATGGGGTTGGGAACGGCGTTGCAGGTGAACGCCTGCACAAGGATCTCATCCCCTTCTCCAATACCGGCGGCCTCCAGAATGGATATCAGGCACGACCTTCCGCTGTTAAAGCTCCAGGCACGAGAAAACCCGAAGCGCTCTGCAAACTCCTTCTCCAATTTCAAGACAGGGCTTCTGTCTCTCCACTTCCAAAAAGAAATGATCTGCCCGAAAGCAAGCCTAACGTCGTCAGCCTCGGTGTTCGGCGAAAGCGATATTGAAATAGGGCGAATCATGTTGAAGATTCAATAGACAAACGTTCTGCCAAACCAGAAGGAACCCTTCCCTCCAAGAGTACGGCATCTCCGGGATCCGTCAGGGCATCAATCGCTTCCTCAATGGAAGATACAGACTCCCGTAAGAGAATCCTATCAGCTCCCATTCCTTTTCTCTTAGCTCCCTTGAGAATTCCAGGATACCCGTCCCGACTGCAGATGACGGCTCCCTGGCACACCTCAGCTATCTTTTCTCCAATCATCTCGTGCGCCTTTTCAGACTCGCTTCCCAGTTCAATGAGGGAGGGCATTACCACAAACCTCTCCCTGTCCTCCCAGAGCTTGAGATACTCAAGGTCAGCTATCACACCCACCACATTGGCTGAGTACGTGGAATCAATGAGCGTGAGATTCTTGATTCCCTTTCTGAGATGAAGCTGACTGAGTTCTGGGGGCATGGAGGTAAGGGCTTTAGCAATCTCCTCCATGCTCATCCCCAGTTCTCGGGCCACGGCCGCAGCAAGCACCAGATTCTCCACGCTGTGCTTCCCGAGCACCGGAACCTCGCAGGAAACGCGGTGAGCTCCGTCTGAAAGCTGAAAAGAAACCTTGTGCCTGTCTGCCCGAACATCGCTTGCCACAAAGTCAGCCTTGCCTCTAGTTGAACACCACACCACGCGGCCGAGCTTCGGATTATAGTGTTCCGGATCTTCCGCAGCAACAAGGGCCGAGTCCTTGTTCAGGATAGCGGTTCCTCCTTTAGGAAGGGACGAAACAATCTCAAACTTCGTTTTGGTAATCAGTTTTTGAGAGCCGAAGGTTGCCAGATGCTGGGAAGAGATGCCGGTCAGCACCCCGATCTGCGGGCGGGCGATGTCGCAAAGTAGCTTCACTCCCCCTCTCCCGTATGCCCCCATCTCAGCAACCAAAACCTCGTCTGTTTCTTTGAGATTCCGCAGGATGGCGTAGGAAACTCCGACCTCGGAGTTTTGATGCCTGGAAGTTTTGGCAACCCTGAACTTGGTCCCTATAATCCAGGAAGCAAACTCCTTCGTGGAGGTCTTCCCATAGCTTCCGGTGATTCCCACAACCTTGAGGTGCGAGAGCTTAGCTCGCTTTTTGGCGGCTGCCCTCAGAATACGGTTCCTGCCTGCCACAGCAAGGGGCTGGGCTGCCAGTACGAGGACTGAGAAGATCGCGGGAGAGAGAAGGTCAAAGAACAAAAGCCAGAGAGCGGCATGTGAAAAAGCCGATACCTCAGATCCATACCAAAGCACCAGTACCGCCCCGACAGTTCCCAGAATGAGGGTTTTGATGGTGAGAGCGGGCCTGAGTACCCTCCCCTTCCTGAGGATGATTCTAACGGCCTCAGCTGAGTACAGGAAAAACACGAGAAAAGAAAGTGCCGGGGCCACGGCCACTATCACAAGCAAAACGAGCTTGCCTGCGACCAACTGGTTGAGAATGATGCTCCGCCCAGCCCGGGTCCCAAAGTGATCCTGCACTCTGCCGATGTGATACTCTTTGAGCTGCCACACATACAGCCAAAACAGAAGGGACTTTGCCATGAGAAAGAGCCAGATGAGAAAGAGTAGCTGGTTCATCCCAAAAATTCTCGTATCAAGGATATCGTTTCTTCTGGGACCGCGAGCTGAGGGCTGTGACCCACGTTAGGAATCACCTTGAGCGTGGCGTGCGGAATACTGCGCTCAAGCTCAAAAGCATCCTCTAAGGGCACAAAGCTGTCCCGGTCTCCCCATATCAACAGCGTGGGAGCTGAAATCCTGGAAAGGAAGGAGGTGGAATCCTCACGGATGACTCGCTGAAATACCTGCCTCATCACGCCTTCAGCTTGAAGGTAGTCGCGGCGGCGCAACAGCATATACAACAGGGATTTCATGTTCTGCTTGAGCTTTGATGCGGGAAAGAGATAGAAGAGGGCGCCCGCGGTCTTGGCCGCCACAGCCGCAGCCTTTGTCGCCACACCCGGATCGTGCCTCAGGGCCGCGGGGGCTACCAAGATAAGCTTTTCAGCGAGATCCGGGTGCTCTGAGGCGATACGCACGGCAATCTGTCCTCCGAACGAGTGCCCGAGCAGGACAACACGGTTGAGGCCGAGCTGAGCGAGAAAGCTCAGGACGAATGCGGCATATAAAGAGACGCCCCAGGCCTCAGGGGGCGGGAAGGTCTTACCAAAGCCGGGCAGGTCCAGACAGATAACGGAGAATCCATCATGGGCGAGCTCGCTCTGCACGCGCTCCCAGGACTCACTACTTGATCCCCATCCGTGCAGGACAAGGAGAGGGGTGCCTAATCCCTCAACCGTGTAGTTCGTCTCAATGCCCTTGACCTCAGCCTTCAGCTCTTCCATGAGCATTTGCCTCAATCTTTTTTGCTCCAACATACTTTTGCAGGACTTTGGGAATCATGATACTCCCATCCGCGGTCTGGTAGTTTTCAGCTATGGCAGCGAGCGTACGGCCGATGGCAAATCCCGTCCCGTTGAGAATGTGCACGAACTCCGGCTTTCCATCCCCGCCCTTGTACCTGATGTTCAACCGCCGCGCCTGAAAGTCCGTCGTGTTGGAAGCGGAACTCACCTCCCGATACCTTCCCTGCCCCGGAAACCAGGCCTCAATATCAATAGTGGAGGCAGAAGGAAGCGAGGAATCCCCCGCTGCCAGCTGAACCACTTGGTACGGAATCTTTAAAGCGTCCCACAGCTTCTCTTCCAAAGAGAGGATCATCTGGTGCTCTTTTCCTGACTCCTCGGGGCGCACGAAACTCACCAGCTCCACCTTGTCAAACTGGTGCACCCTGAATATTCCTTTCGTATCCTTGCCATAGGTGCCAGCCTCCCTCCGAAAGGCGCTCGAGAAGGCAACGTATCTCTTCGGGAGTTCTCCTGGCTCAAAAACCTCGTCTTGGTGCATTGGCACGACGGCGTGCTCAGCCGTACCAGCAAGGTAGAAACCCTGGTACTCCCCCTGTTCCCTTTGCTCTTCGGAATCTGACACGAGATAGTAATCCTCGCTCTTACCGCGGTCCCAATACCCGAGCTTTTCTGTGATGCCGGGCCTGATCAGAACAGGAGGAATGACTGGAATAAAGCCGAGCTTTACGGCCTCTGACATGGCAAGCTGAATTAAAGCAAACTCCATGAGAGCAAACTCCCCTTCTATGTATGCAAAGCGGGATCCTGAAACCTTGGCTGCCCGTTTCACGTCAATGACTTTCAAGCCCTCTCCCAGGTCTAAGTGATCTTTGGGCTCAAAGTTGAACTTCGGGAGTTTTCCATTCGTTCTCAATACCTTGTTGTTGGATTCGCCTCCCACCGGAACTTCCTCTTGAGGCATATTTGGAAGTTGGGAAATGAGAGCTTTCAATTCTTCGTTCGATTGCCCTAACTCCGGCTCAAGCTCTTTGAGTTCTGCCTTAATCGCCCTTCCCTCTTCCGCCTGTCCTGGCGTTAACAGGTTTTTCCTTTCACGCAAATTATCCCTCTTCAAAATAAAAGTCTTCCTCTGTAGATCCAAAAAGAGTATTCGTTCAATTTCACTATCACAATTTATTCCCCGGTTTCGGCAAGCCGCCTTCACCATCTTCGGTTCCTCGCGAATGAATTTGATATCCAGCATTATTCTTTGAGCTTCATGGTTGGGAATATAATGACCTCGCGGAGCGAATGCGAATTCGTGAGAAGCGCCGTGAGGCGGTCAATGCCCATACCGAATCCCGCTGCCGGGGGCATACCATACTCAAGAGCTTCCAGAAAATCCTTATCCATACGCTGGGCTTCCTTGAGACCCTTACGGTACAACCCCTCCTGCTCTGTGAAGGCCTTTCTCTGGGCAACGGGATCGTTGAGCTCAGAGTACGCCTTCACCAGCTCCCAACCTCCTGCAACCAGCTGAAACATACCGAGCTTTGAAGGGTCGCCCTCCAAGGGCTTTGCCAGGGGCGAGGCTCCCGCGGGATAGTGGATAACGAAGGTCGGCTGCTCTAAGCGCGGGAGACAGAACTTCTTGAAGATTGCATCCGCCACCTGTGCTTTTCCCATTTCAGAAGAGACGGGCACCTTGAGTTCCTTGGCCTTTTTCAAAAGCGCCTGTTTGTTTGCAGACTCAATATCCACACGAGCGTACTTCCTAATCAAGGCCCCGTACTCTATCCTCTCAAAGGGTGCCGTGAAGCTGATCTCCTTGCCCTCGTACGTGATTTTCGTCTTCCCAAAGACCTTCTTGAGCATGAAGCTAAAGAGTTCTTCTGTGAGCTTCATTAAGTCCTTGTAGTCGGCGTACGCCCAGTAAAACTCAAGGGTCGTAAAGTCGGGATTGTGAGAACGATCGGCTCCCTCGTTTCTAAAAATGCGACCAATCTCATACACCTTTTCCATGCCGCCCACGAGCAGGCGCTTGAGGTAGAGTTCCGGAGCGATCCTCAAAAACATATCCATGCTGAATGTGTGCAGGTGCGTGGTAAAGGGTCGTGCGTCAGCGCCTCCGTAGATGGGCTGGAGCACCGGCGTCTCCACCTCACAGAACCCCTTTGCGTCCAGAAACTCACGGATTGCCCTGAGGATCTCAGCGCGCTTCACCACGACCTCCCTCACCTCCTTGTTGAAGAGAAGGTCAAGGTAGCGCTTGCGGTAGCGCTCCTCCACGTCCTGAAGACCATGCCACTTGTCGGGAAGTGGCAAGAGGGACTTTGTGAGCATGGTAAAGTCCG
>JAUYMI010000023.1 GCA_030698665.1 bacterium | reverse complement strand
TAGCGAGAAGGGCCGAGAGAGCCATAAATGTTCTTGCTCGCAAACAGAAGGTTGCCCCTGAAGTTTTAGCATATCTCAACCGTCTTTCTTCCTACTTGTACGCTTTGGCCCGTCAGCAGGCAGGCAAAAAAGAACAGCATCCGACCTACGCATGAATACCAAAGCCCTCTTTCTTTTCGTTGTCCTCATAACCGTCTTGAGCGTGGCAGGCAGGTTTCTTCCACACCCTGCCAACTTTACGCCCATAGGGGCCCTGGCGCTCTTCTCGGGCGTCTACCTGGCTGGCAAGACAAGGTATGCCCTCCTGCTCCCTCTGGTTGCCATGCTTGTCTCTGACATCTTTTTGGGATTCTATGAGGTGCAGGTTATGATCTCCGTGTATGGGAGCTTTTTTGTCTTCGGGCTTCTCGGCATGCTCGTTGCCCGAAGAAAGAATCCCGCCACGGTGGTTCTCGGCACGCTCACCGGATCCGCCCTCTTCTTTATTGTGACGAACTTTGCCGTGTGGGCGTTTTCCCCCCTGTATCCTGCAACCCTGGTCGGCCTCATGACTTCGTACGCTGCAGCCATTCCCTTTTTCAGATACGCCGTTGCGGGAGATCTTTTCTTTGTTGCCCTTTTCTTTGGAGCGTTTGAGCTGGCTTCCTCACTTGCTCCATCCTCCCTTCCTGCTTTCAAGAGAGCGAGGAGATAGCAAAACCGCCCCCGAATAGGAGCGGTTTTGGTTTGGAGCGGGTGAAGGGAATCGAACCCTCGTACTCTGATTGGCAACCAGATGCACTACCACTGTGCTACACCCGCGCAATTGGTGCCTGGGGTCAGAATCGAACTGACGACTCCTGCTTCTTCAGAGCAGAGCTCTACCACTGAGCTACCCAGGCAAGGATACACTGTTTCGTTGTTTCTGGAGGGCAGGGATGCCGTACTTCGTATCGCTCTTGAGGGCATGTAGGATTGTACGGTATTTGCGTGGCAAAAACAAGAGGACGTTTTTGTAATACATCGCAGAGACAATCTTCTTGCTGTCGCCCTTTACGTATTCAAGATTGAATACGCCCGCACCTTTATGGATATAACCAGTGGTGTCGTATCGGTTTGACAGTTCTTTCTTGAGCCACAGGATAAACTCTTTGCTCGCGGAAGCAAAAGAGAGCTTAAAGCAGAAGCTTTTTTGCCATCTTCTATCCCAAAACGCATAGAAGGTACCGTCACCATCGTATAGCCCTCGGAGGAAGTCACTAAAAAACTTATCAGGCACTTTTACAGATTTGATAACTTTTGATTTTGCCGGGCACAAACCGATAGTGATGAGAAAGCTGTAAAATACCTTATCCCCAAAAGACAAGAAGAAGTATTTTTTCTCTGTTTCTCCTCCCCTCGCATACTTTGTCGGTTTGTTGGTAATACTTAATGCCTTCTTGAGTATCTTAACAAGAGTGGTCTCGCTTGAAGAAAACTGAATATGCCTTCCGTCTTTAGACAGACATCCGTCTGCGGTGAGCAGTCCGATAGCGTATGCAAAATCTGGAGACCATTTTATCCGCACCTTATGTTGCAGTTGTCCCCCTCGAGGGCGCTTCATTGTTCTCATGCTTGGGTGGGCGGTGGAGGACTCGAACCCCCGGCCTTCTCGGTGTAAACGAGACGCTCTAGCCAGCTGAGCTAACCGCCCCTTTTTTGTCTTGGTGTGCCCAGGGCGGGACTTGAACCCGCACGCCCTTGCGGGCATAGGCCCTCAACCTATTGTGTATACCAATTCCACCACCTGGGCTTACTCCTCCTCTTCTGCAGCCTGCTTAGGCTCAACTTCCTGCCCGAGAGGCGCTTCTTCTACTACCACAACCTCTTCTTGAGGGGCTGGCTCCTCTGTCGGCGCCTCAATGCCGAACTCCTTTGCTTTGAGGCGGGCCTTCTTCCCTTTGGCGTCCTTGAGGTAGTACAGCTTTGCCCGTCTCACCTTGGCGCGCTTGGTCACCTCGAACCTTTCAACGTTCGGGGAGTGGAGAGGGAAGATGCGTTCTACCCCAACTCCTTGGCTGATCTTTTTTACGGTGAGGGTTGAGTTGATTCCCTTCCCGTGCTTTCTGGCCAGCACCACGCCTTCAAATATCTGGATGCGCTGCTTGTCCCCCTCCGTGATTTTCTGGTGGACGCGAACCGTGTCTCCGGGACGGATGTCAGGAAGCGTCTTGAGCTGATCTTTGCTGAATGATTCAGTTGTCGTTTTCATGGGTTTTGAGTGCGTTGAGTATGTTGTGCAGGTCTTCTGGAAGCTGTGAGGTAAATGTTTTTTCTTCCCCGTCGGGCATAGTGAGCTGGAGCTGGGAGGCGTGGAGGAACTGACGGGTGAGTCCTGGCGGATTCACCTGGTCTTTAAAGCCGTAGAGCTTGTCTCCCGCAATCGGGTGTCCTATAGACGCCAGGTGCGCCCTGATTTGGTGTTTTCTCCCGGTTTTCGGGAAGACCTCCAGTAGGGTGTAGCCCGGCAGCCGTTCTTTCACCCGGTACTCAGTGACGGCTTCCCTCACTGTTCCCTTATGGGGCTCCGTGGAGCCGTACGCCTTCTGCTTGCGCCGGTCACCAGGGGACCTTCCGAGGGGAGCCTCAATGCGTCCCTGCTCCTCTGTGATGTTGCCTGACACGAGTGCCAGGTAGGTTTTGCGAACAAGGCGTTCTTGAAACTGCTCTTGGAGGTATGAAAGCATCTCTGGGGTTAGAGCCACCAGAAGGACTCCTGAGGTATCCTTGTCTAATCGGTGGGCGATACCCGAGCGTTCCAGTTCAGAATGTGCTGAGAGAAGTTCTGCCGCTTCTTCAATTGTTATGCCGGCCGGTTTCTCTACAACCAAGAGCATACCATCTTTAAAGATGCTTTTCAAGCTTTCCATGGTGGGCACTGCAGGATTTGAACCTGCGGCCTTTTCCGTGTCGAGGAAACGCTCTACCCCTGAGCTAAGTGCCCATAGAATTTCCTATTATCTGCGCACAGTATAGTTTACTTAAATACATCAATTTTCTCTGAATGGCAACATTCCCGCATCTGATATTGCATACCCCGTGATAATGTGGGTATGTTTTTGAACCATTTGTGCGTTTATCAATATTGATTTGCTTAAAACATGCTGAAGGGACATCTAGTTCTCTGGCCCAGAGCATTTTTATCTTTTGGGGACTTTGATCGGCTCGAAGGTAAAGTTCGTACCTGAGACGTTTGGGGTCAAGTCCGTAGAGGTTTTGCATGCAAGCCAAGAAAAACTTTAAGATTGTAGGGTCAGAGCTACCAAGGGCAGTTTCACAATTCTTTTTAGAGCCCTCACCGAAGTAAAGAAGCGACAAAGCAAGTTCAAGAGTTGAAGGGTTGCTGGCCTCAATGTTTCTTAGCGTTTGCCGCGCTTCGTTCTCTGCGTGTTCCAGTCGCTTTTGCTTTTGTGCGCTATGCCACACGGAAGCCTTTTTGCGTGCTTTTACAAGAGCGTTTTTCCAATCTCTCTGCAACTTCTCCTTTTGGGGCGGGGAGAGCTCGATATTTTTAAACCAGCCGCTAAGTGTTGAGCGAGGGATTCCAAGACGACGCTCTATCTTGCCTATAGAGAGTCCTCGTTTTCGTAAACCAACAGCAGCTTCCTTTAACTCGTACCACCTTGATCTCATGTATACATTATAAACTCAGCCGTACGAGTAGTAAAGTCAGGGTTCCTTAGAGCTTGAGAGAGATAGCCTATGTGGGCACGCCTGGATTCGAACCAGGAACCGCGGAGGTATAAGCTCCGAGCTCTAACCGTTGAGCTACGTGCCCTTCTTGGAGCTTTGTTTTGAACTAACCAGCTTCTCAAACTCCTCGCGCTCAATCGTCTCCTTTTCTACCAGAACCTGGGCTATCTTTTCAAGGGTTGGGCGCTTCTTTCTCAAAATTCCTTCCGAGCTCTTGAGGGCTCTTGTAATGAAGCCCGCCACCTCTTCGTCAATGAGGGAGGCCACTTTGTCTGAGTAGTTCTGGCGTTCTCCCATGCCTTGGTTCAAGAACATGAGCTCTTCTCTTTCCCCGAAGGTCACGGGCCCAAGCTTCTCTGACATCCCGTATTCTTTTACCATTCTCCTTGCAATCTCAGAGGCCAGTTCCAGATCATTTGATGCCCCAGTTGAGATTTCCCCAAAGACCAGGCGTTCGGCCGCGTACCCTCCGAGGAGAACCGCCATCTCATCTTCAAACTCAGCCTTGGTCTTCATGTGGCGTTCTTCCGTGGGGAGCTTGAGCGTGTACCCTCCGGCCCTTCCACGCGAGATGATGGAGACCTTGCGCACGGGGTCAGCGTGTTTGAGGGAGGAGGCGGTGAGCGCGTGCCCAGCTTCGTGGAATGCCGTGATCTTTTTCTCGTTCACGCTGAGAACGTGCGACTTGCGCTCAGGTCCCAGGAGCACTTTGTCGATGCTTTCCAACAGCTCATCTTGCGAAACGCTCGTTTTATCCCTCCGTGCGGCCAGAATGGCGGCCTCGTTCACGAGATTCGCCAGGTCAGCTCCCGAGAACCCCGGGGTCCGCTCAGCTATCTCGCGCAGGATGACTTCTTGCGTGAGGGGCACTCCGCGGGAATGAATTTTGAGAATGTCTGCCCGATCGTTCACGTCTGGGAGGTCCAGGATGATTCTTCGGTCAAACCTTCCGGGCCTCAAAAGGGCTGAGTCCAGCACATCCGGGCGGTTGGTGGCTGCTATGACGATGGTGGCAGAATCCCTCTCAAAGCCGTCCATCTCCACTAAAATCTGGTTGAGCGTCTGCTCCCTCTCGTCATGCCCACCTCCGAATCCCGCTCCCCGCATGCGGCCGATGGCGTCTAGTTCGTCAATGAAGACAATGGATCTTCCCGACTTCTTTGCCGTGGCAAAGAGGTCCCGTACGCGAGAAGACCCAACTCCAACGAACATCTCAATGAATTCAGATCCCGAGGCCGAGAAGAAAGGTACTCCCGCTTCCGTGGCAACGGCGCGGGCTAAAAGGGTCTTTCCGGTTCCAGGAGCCCCCACCAAGAGAACGCCCCTGGGGATGCGTGCTCCGATCTGCAGATACTTTTTCGGGTTCTTGAGGAAGTCAACGACCTCCTGCACCTCTTCCTTGGCTTCCCTAAGGCCAGCAACGTCGCTGAAGGTAACAGGTTCCTTGCCGCTGCCCTCAGCCCCGAAGAGCCGCGCCCTTGCCTTTGTGAAGTCAAAGGCCTGCCCTACGCCAGCTCGTGCCTGGCGAAACATGAACCAGAAAAAGAGCAGGAAGAAGGCGAAGGGAAGAATGATGAAGGCAAAGGGAGCAAGCCAGGCAAGGGCGCCTCCTTCCTGGGCCGTTTCAATATTGAGCTGAGAGAGCTGGTCTTGACTCACTCCCAGGTTGAGGAGGGATTCTGTGAGCGAGGCCTCCCTTTCTTTTCTGGAAACAACCTCGCTGTCATCCTTGAGCGTGATGTTTAGCGTATCTCCCGCCACGATCACTTTTGAGACACTGTCTGTTTTTATCCTATCTGCGAACTCAGAAAGGGAGATCTGGGTAGGCGTCTTGAAAGGGTCTGAGAACAAGGCAAAGAGCGTCGACACCGCGAGGAGGATGAGAACCACAAACAGGAGGTTTCTGAAAAGAGACTTCATTGTAGGTATGGTAGCAGAAAGAAGACCGTTCTTCAAGAAAGAAAAGCCCCCGTGTGCCACCTATTCGTCTACACGAATGCGGTGGTCACACGGGGTTTCTGTCTACTCCACGACCCGGAGGCCGAGGAGCATTGGAGGACCGCTC